>JAATVP010000083.1 GCA_014523625.1 Nitrososphaerales archaeon TH5896 | reverse complement strand
TAATCTCCAGAATTGTTTAATACTTTTTTTTCATTATGAGAAGGAACAATTCTTAATTTTGCATCATCAAATTGCTTTGTTAGCTCCTTTCCATTGAAAATTCTGTCCAAGCAGATTGCTAATGCTGCTATTTCTGAATGAGGTTGGTTTCCTATTGCTACATTGTAATCGGAAACTTGGTACAGCTCTCTAGGAACCTTAGAAGCACCCACTACTACGAGCAACTTGTCACAGTTGCGTAAATCATCTATAACTTCATCTATATTAAGACCGTACATGGTCAAATGAACGATCTTTCCACCTCCATTTTTCCAATCCTTAATTGTCGATTTCCAACTCTCGATTATTTCTATGTTAAAGTACCGTCCTCCCCAGCTCTCTATAATTTCCTCTAATGTTGATCTAATTGATTTATCCACTTCATTCATGAAAATTCGATCACAACCCAGTGCTCTAGCCACCAGAGCAATGTGAGTAGTTACACGATCATCACGGACAAATCTATGTCCTATCCTTAGAACCGATACCTTCAAACGAGATCTCCTAACTGGACTATTCATCTCCTACTGTTATTCTTCATAAACTTTTCTTAACCACTTCGTAAGGTTGAAATTTTGAGCAATGATCCACTTCTGTTGCCAGCAATGTATCAATTATGCGAGGGAGACTTTTCACGCCGGGCTATGCCGCCAAATCCGATCAAGTACCTGGCATTAGGCTAGTTTTCAAGTATCTGCATGATTCGTAACACTATCTGTGTTGCAACAATAATTACGCGTCTAATGCATCCGATTGAGTCGTATGTGAAGATAGGTCGACGATTCAATTCGAGCTTCACGGCTAATATGATAGGAATATATATGATCCATCCACGAACTGTGTAACATGCCGTCGTAGCTCAGCCCGGGAGAGCACTCGACCAATTAATGTGGGGTGAAGCTGAAGACCGAGCTGTCGTGAGCTCAAATCTCACCGACGGCACTTACGGTTTGAAATATTCCCATGACAGATCGAAATGGTAAAAAATACCCAACTTGATAGAGTATTTGATGCTTCATCAACTGATAAGAAGACTTTTCTGTAATCACGTAGAATCATTCTCATTTAGGAAGTATAACGACTTTGACTTTCGGGAATACGATCAGTGTTCCAAATGTGGTAAAATTTTGAGACATTTGAAGGGGTTTGACGAAGATCTCCGTGGCTAGGTACATAAGTTATGGCGAAATCAAACTTACAAATATTAATTATCGTTTGGTGGGTAGGTGCAGCTCTAGCAGGCATTTCTTTTTTCATCCCGATTTACGAAATTTATCTCATCGTAGGGATAAATGGTTGGATTATAATGCTAATAAGCACTTCTTTGATCATCTACATGATCAAGAAGATCAAGAAAGAGGACCGAAGTAAAGAACTACCTCAAAATGAGTAGCTAATGATTTTCCTTGCCACCTTGTTCCTCTATGACTACTAGTGTTACGGTGGAAGTTATTCCTGGGATTTTTCTAATCTTGTTAGTTATAGTGTGGTTCATTGCCTCAGTGTTATCTGATTTTACTTTCACAAAAACATCATGAACACCATATGTTCCTCTTACTTCTTTGACATCGGGCAAATTAGAGATTTCACTAATAATTCGTTCTTCTGATCCTAACGTGCAGTTTACCAATATGTAAGCCGTAGGCATTTAGATTTCTTCTATATCCTTTAGTATTTTAGTGTTGTTGGCATCCATTTAGCCTGATTCTGCCGAGCTACGCCTAGCTAGCTCATAATCTTGAATCATCTTGTCTATCACAACTACACATTAATCAGATACTTTAGCGTCCTTTTCCGATGGACTGATGTTTGGGCCAAGGTATTTGATCTCTAATTTTCTTACCACTTTCACTCTAATTCAACATTGAAAAAGAATTCATATAAGAACATAGAAGTGATATCATTAGATGAATAAGAGGAAGATCATTTACATCTCTTCAGCCGTCGCAATAGCTGTGGTCGCTGGGGTTTCCTATTGGGGGTTTGCTTCTAATAATGAGAATGTTGAAAGACAAGCACCTACGCCAACCGCCCAGAATCCTTCAAACACAGAAATACAATCTACTGGCCAGACAGATAATCCCATAGTCATTTCAATCAAGAATGTTACGGTTGAACCAATAGATAGTTCACATTCCAATTTACAGATTACTTTTGATGCTCATAATCCTAATAGGGGGACTATTATTCTTGAGTCCATTCAATACAAAGTTCTAGTTAACAACAGCGAAATTGCATCAGGTGAAATTGGTGAGCGTTTGGAAGGCTTTCTTGAGTCTCAAGATAACGTCTTTCCTGTGATCGCATCTGGGAATGTAACTCTAAAAGATACTGATCTACTCGCTCGGAACAGCGAAAACTCAGGCATTTGGGATCGTTTGAGTATGAACCAGATAGAGTCTTATCAAGTGAACGGCACATACTCCTTTAGCCAGACGTCTACACTTCAAGCAAGTGGAGGGGACCGACCTTTCACTTTAAGTTTTCCTTGATCAAGCAGATTCATCTTTAGACTTCCCAAACAGGCTATCAATTGAGAAGCTGGTTTCTTTTCTTTCCATAATGTAACATCTCCCATAGTACTTGCAAGTCATGCAAGATTCAGATGGCTCAACGATAGGCACTCTTTTTTCTTTAAGTAGCGTGCTCAGGACTCTCGCTCTTCTTATCAATTCTTCAAACATTTTCGCACTTTTTGCTACTAAAAATTCTGATGATTTTCCATCCCCTCGTACGTAAATCAGAATTCCCTCTAGTTTGTCAAAAGCGTACAGGCAGGCATTGAGATACAATAAATCTTGTGGTCTAGGAGAATCTGGCAAGGAATCTGTTATTTGCAACTTTACTATAAGCTCCTTTTCCAGAATGATATCTGCTGCAATTACGAGGGTGAGATTATCCGTCTTATACTCTGATTCTATATTTTCAAATGACTGTTTAAATCCATACGTCAAAAGGGTTTGAAATATTTCTGCTGATTTTGAATTAATTGGGTCAACTCTCTCATAATATGAAAGTCTTGTACATTGGGATGCTTCAGACGCATTAATTCTGGTCGGGTCATCAATAATTCTTCTTATCTTTTTATTCTTCTCATTCATATAAGCCACTATTATCTTTCTAACATCCCTACCACCCAACATGCTAACATTAGTACGTTGTATGGGTATTTGAAATTATTATGACGCAAGATCTGGCCAAGCTTAAAATTTTTACACGGTTCGAACACACTCGGTTAGGTTTAAATATTTGAGTGCAGATTATATAGCTGTTTTTATATAAAATAATGAAAAGTTCAATCAAGTGTCCTGTATGCAACCGAAGCAATCAAAATATTGCGGATCCTGATTCTGGCGAAATTATTTGTGGCAATTGTGGTACCGTCATTTTAGAGAATGTCGAGGAGAATAGGGCAGAGTGGAGGGCCTTTAGTGTAGAGGAAGCAAACCATAGGAGCAGAACTGGAATGCCAACGTCACTTGCGAGACATGATATGGGACTTGCTACGGTAATAGGTCGATCTGATAAAGATGCGAGTGGGAAAGGGTTAGATGCTGTAGTCAGATCTACAATGGATAGATTGAGGGCTTGGGATTTCAGAACCCAGGCATATTCACCTGCAGATAGGAATCTGCGACATGCTTTCAGTATTTTGGAGAGAATCAGAGATAAGCTCGGTTTGTCTGAAGCAGCTATTGAGAAAACCGCCTATATTTATCGAAAAGCCCAAGAAAGGGGACTGGTTCGGGGTAGAACCATACCATCAGTACTTTCTGCGGCAGCATATATAGCTTGTAGGGAAATGGGGATTTCAAGAACCCTTAGTGATATCTCCGATCTCACAAATATTAAGAGGAAAGAATTGGCAAGAACTACTCGATTGCTCATACTGGAATTAGATTTGAAGGTCCCTATGGTCGACCCTATAAAATGCATAGTAAAAGTCGCCAATAAGACCAGGCTGAGTGAACGGACAAAACGCGAAGCAATGAGTATCATGCAGAATGTTACGAAGCACGGAATCTCTGCAGGAAAGGATCCAATGGGTTTAGCCGGCTCAGTGTTGTATTTGTCGTCAAAATACGTAGGAGAAACCATTACTCAAATGGATATAGCAGAAGCTGCCGGCGTAACAGAGGTTACAATTAGGAATCGGTTCAAGGATCTCAAGAGTCGCTTGGAACTTAATTAGAATTATTGATCAGGACATTTCATTTTCACTATGATAATTGATTCAAGCCAATCAATAGTCTAATTTTATCACACAAAGTCGTTTTCGGGGGATGGATTTTGAGATGTATGAGCTTCAGTTAGTCGTCTATTGTGGGCTCGGAAGCGGTTTTCATCCTTTAGGATAAGGTGATTTATTGACATCTAGTACAGTAGTCAAAGTCGATAAGTATAATCGCAATTAAATCCATAGATGCGAAGTGCGGGATTTGAACCCGCGATCCCGAGCTTGGGAAGCTCGTACCTTAACCAGTCTGGGCTAACTTCGCGGTATTGTATCTAGCCTACGTAAGACAATATAATTGTGATTAGCCAGTAAAGATCTTTTCCATCCAAGGTAATTATTCCGTGCTGAATGAAGCAGTAAAGTCTATCTAAGAGCATACTTCATATAAATTAAGAATCTTTACATAACCCTGTATCTTCGAATCGAAGCGACGCAAATTTCAGAAGTCCCGACTTTCCATTATCTAGAGGATGAAAATGAATATTACAATCTCGGATTTGTTGGGATTTAGAGGCAATACCCGTCCATTATTTAATCGATTGTCCTGCATCTAGATCTCTACAAAGAGGGTATCATCTTCGATTACGACTGTATAGGATTGTATTGGTTCCAAAAATTCACGGAACCAAATCAACCGTCCAGTTGTCAAGTCCCATATAGCTCCATGCCATGGACAAGTGAGTTCCTTATTATGTAACTCGCCTTGGTGCAATTCTGCGCCTTCATGTGTGCAAATATTGTCAGTTGCAAAATAGCTTCCTTGAATTTTCGCCACTAGGATTTGTCTACCTCCGACTGTGACACTGGTAAATCCGCCCTCTTGAATGTCTGACCTCTTGCCGACGAGAACTCTTGGCATACAACCTAACTTTCCAGAGCTTTATTTAATTTCTGGCTAAGGCAGGTTTGCTTATTTCTTTATTAGAGCTATGATCGGGTCCCAATTCAATTGCTGGAACGAAACAGGGTCTTTAAGAGGATACTTTACCCATCCTTTCACGACCATGAATTTGTAGCCTCTAGTACCTTCATTTTCAATAAACTTAAGTTTGAGTAAGGTTCCCCATTTTTTCTTTTCTTGCTCGATGTTGATTATTTTGTCGAAGGGAATATCCAAGTTTTTATCACTTTCAGCCAAATCGTTCTGAAGGTCTATTTCTTCATAGCGTTCAACGGGCAGTAAGACAGATTCACCGTCCTTAAAACGTCTTAGCTGCCTAAGCGAGTATTCCTCATGTACGTTGTACTTCATTTTCGTTTTCATTATGAATGCGAATCGCATATTCGTTATCACAAGCATCCCCTCCCTGCCTCGCTTCATGAATCCTTCTTCTTGGCCCCAAATCCACATAAGATGATACTTTATTTTCTCTAGCAACTTTAATCGATCAAGCGGTCAAATTAATTATTACGAAAACTAGATTCCAGCGTGACACGTTCCGAGGTCAAAAAACCTATGCTTAATCCCTGTTGTCGCTCATAGCCCGGATATAAAATTAGAAAAAAAAATTTAGGCCAATTACGACTCTAACCTTCTTCCCAGCCCTTTGTGAATAACGCATTCTTTTTGAGTGGAATTGGTTGACCTGGGGTATATTCCATTGGTCTCATCCAGAAGATTGCCTTTGTTGGACAAACGCCTATGCAAGCCCCGTCTGAGATACATCTTTCAGGATAAAAGACGAATGCCTTTCCTCTCTTCCACCCTTCAACTGGTTTTACTCTTAAGACATCAGGACCTAGCGCTGTACAAATTTCTACGCAAAGAGCACATCCTATACAGTGTTGTTCGCTAACATCTGGAATTATTGCGACTGGCATCTATATCACTGAATGTCGTTTCATGCTGAAACTATTTAAACACTATGCCAAATCTATAACAGCGATATAAAAATAGAATTGTTAGCCGCTTTCTCGCGTTAGGAAATAATTGTTTCGATAGCGGTATATTCATTTTAGCACAATTATATTAGTAAGTTGTAGAAGTAAATCGTACTCGATAGATTTGCCGGTGGAAATGACTATTGGCGAGCACCTTGACGAATTACGTCTCAGATTAATTCGTATTGTAATTGCCATGCTTGTCATTACAGCATTCTGCCTAAGTTTCGGGCTGACCACTATACATTTGTCATTTGAACCAAGCTCTGGAATGATTACTTTGAGTGACTCGCCTAAGACAGGGAGTAATCTAGTGACGTCAGATTCAATTAATATTACCATTTACTATCCATACTATAATCCGTTTGGTAATGTAGCTATACAGCTAACGAAATTCATGGAAAACACGCTTCTTCCTACTGAAGTTTCGTTAATTCAAACTGCACCGGGTCAAGCATTTTTCTCTCAAGTGTTTATTGCCATTTTGTTGAGTATTTTGATATCAATGCCTTTGATAGTAAGAGAAATTTATGCTTATATTTCCCCTGCCTTCGGTAAATCGACCAAGAGCATCCTAACGGTCAAGACTTTTGTTCCGACAATTCTTCTCTTTATTATTGGGGTAATTTTCTCCTATGTTTTTGTCATTCCATTTATCCTAAATTTTCTCTACGCCTACGGGGAATCTATTGGTGTTGCCACCTTCTTTAATATAAATGAGTTTTTCCCTTTTGTGCTTCAGCTTTTACTGGCGTTTGGCCTCGCTTTTGAGCTCCCAGCCATAATGTATGCACTCTCCTTGACTGGAGTTGTCGATGCGGCGTTTTGGAAAAAGAATTTTAGGTACGCAGTAATTATCTTCGTGATATTTGGTGCAATTATAACCCCAGATGGAGGTGGAATTAGTATGTGGCTTGTTGTGGCTCCTATGATACTTCTCTACTTGGCTGGCTTAATGATAGTCAAGAGATCTGAAAGTGAAAATAATCGTCTTGTCAATTCAGGAGCAGAGGCTCATAGTACAAAATTCTGATGGTACCAATAACGTCAATCAGAATTAACACTTAAATGCAGAAGGGTCGGAATATTACTTGGACCGACTATGATCGCTTCAAGCCATTTGATGCAAGCATTTGGGGTAGGCGGATTGGAATGGGTCTTTATTATAATTATTGTGGTTGTTTTGTTCTTCGGAGTAAAGAAGATCCCGGAAATAGCACGATCCGTTGGAAGGGCTTCTTCTGAATATGAGAAGGCCAAAATTCAGGCTAAGCAGGAGTTAAACCAGATGAATGCGAAGGATACTGCTGATGGATCTTCAATTGATAGAGAGAAGCTAGAGTCTATTGCAGACACCTTGGGGATTGATTCTACAAATAAGAATGACGCAGAACTCCGTAAGGCCATAGACCTCGCAATCAGTAAGGGAAAACAGAAGGTCTAACAACAAGTGATAAGACAGATGTTATTCCCACATTGAAACTATCGTCAATTTGGTTTTTGGAACCAATAAAAACGCTTTTAAGGGATTGAGAGCAACCTATTATGACCGGAACTGAATTAGCTCCTGGCGTTATGTTTTGGAACTGAGTCGGTCCTCGTCGATTTAGTGATAATAGTATGTGTGGAATAGTTGGTATTTTGAGTAAGACCGGAGAAAATGTAGTGCCTTTAGTGGAATCTATGCTTTCATGCATTGCATGTAGAGGCCCAGATGGGGCAGCGATCGCCGCAGCGGAGGAGATAGTCCAAACCGATTCTGTAAGTGACCTTAGAAAACATCCCATGTCATATAGCTGCTCTGCTTTAGGACATGTCAGATTAGCGATTGTAGGAGGAACCTGTGGGCAACAGCCATTTAGAAGTTGTGATGGTAGGTTTATTGTAGAGCACAATGGTGAAATCTACAATTACAAGAAGTTGAGGAGCAAACTTGAAAGTTCACACAGATTTGTTTCCCAAACTGACAGCGAGGTGATAGCACATATTTTTGAAGACAATTATGCCAGGACTAGGGATCTTCAAGGTGCCATAAAAAAGACGGTTTCTGAATTGGACGGTGTGTATGCTATTGTGATAAGAGATGAGGAAACTGGTGAGATTGCTCTGATTAGAGATGTTATGGGTGTGCGCCAACTCTACTATGGCCAGAACTCGCAATTAGTGGCCTTTGCATCTGAGAGAAAAGCACTGTGGAAGATTGGCTTAAAGGAACCAACTCTAAGAATTCATCCAGGATCTGCCTTAATTATTATGCCCGACGGTTCATTTGGTGAACAGCAGAAGGTTACAAGGAACCCTGTAAGTAATCAAAAGATTCAGTACAAGACGTTGAGCACTGCAATTAAAGCGTACAAAAAGGCCTTAGTTTCATCTATGAGAAAGCGCACCCAAGATTTTGATCGAATAGGCATCATATTCTCAGGAGGAATTGATAGCGTAATCATTGCCTGGCTTGCCAAGAAGATGGTTCGTGAAGTTATATGCTATACAGGTGGGGTGGAAGGATCAAGTGATATAGTATTTGCCAGAAAGATTGCAAAAAAACTGAATTTGAAATTAAGAGTCAATGAATTAACCTCCAATGAAGTAGAAGAAATGATCCCTGAGGTAATTAATACAATTGAACATACAAATGCTGGTCAAGTGGAAGTTGCTATCCCTGTATATGCGGCTGTAAAACTGGCTCATGAAGATGGCATCAAAGTGATGTTTTCTGGACAAGCAGCAGATGAGCTATTTGGAGGGTACTCATGGTACGGTAAGATAGTAAAAGACGGAGGAGGGTATGCTGGTTTGCGTCATTACATGAATGAGGATATACAGCTGTTGTATAAGGAGACACTGGAGAGAGAGGATAAAATTACTATGGCTCACAGCATTGAAATGCGAGAGCCGTTTCTTGACTTGAAATTGATCAGACTAAGCATGAAAATAGATCTACGTTTGAATGTCAAGGGTGTGTCAGATGCATTTGGCAAGCACGTACACAGAAAACTCGCACAAGAATTGGGTATTCCGAGGGATATCGCTTATCGTTCCAAGGAAGCAGCTCAACATGGATCAGGAATTCATCAAGTGATTGACTTGATAGCACGAAAACATGGCTTTGACGAATCAACCATCTCTACAAAGTACATGGACCTACTTAAATCTCGGGAGAGGGTCGGAAGTTCTCAGAGATATGGATACCTTTTCGAGGACGAGAAGAAAAAAATGTGGATTGCAGAGCCGCATGTTCAGATGTATCTTGACAGCATTTCAAAAGTACTGCCAACGCTAGAACAAAATGTTATAGCTAAAAGGAAATCCACATAGCATGGCAGTTTTTGTCATATAATGCGCCAACTCCATAGATCGGATGAATTCGTTGGGCATAGTAAAAGAAGAAATACTTGATCCTATAACCTGAAGTAATTGAAATTGTTCTATAAAGGCGGCTTCACAACTTGTGTTAATGAAGGATAGTCTTTAGATAAATGATATTAGTTCAGACTCGGTCTCTGCAACCACTTTGATTAAAGTTTGTCATCAGAAGATGGACACTCGGTATGCCTATGCTTCTAGTTTGCTCCGACAGAATTTGATCTGAAATTGCAAGCGAAATTATTTTTCATTAATCTAGATGCTATAAATGGTGATATCACTAGAATAGGGATACTTATTAAAAGGAATAGGGTCTGAAAAGGAGCTAATGCTGCTACAGCAACCCCTGATCCAAATCCGACGAATAGCGAGATTAGACTTCCTGCACAGGTTGGACATCCCACAAAGAGCCCCGCAGTTATACCTATTCCACTTACGACTGAAAGTTTCTTATTTTTGATCTGACTTCTTGACATACTAAAGAAAGAGACCATTAATGATAGATTAAATCCAACCATTGCTGATATAGCAATAGAAAGTATAAAATTAATTGGAATTATTAATATCGTGAAATACTCTGTTAGATATATGGATAGCATGGGAACGTATCCAGGCAGGTTGCAACAAGGCGTAACCCTCAGTGAAGGAGTCACAATTCCATCTCCCTCGCTGATTGGCATACTAGGTTCGTATATTAGGATTTGTGACAAGAATGCGAAGCCAATCCAATAAAGCACAGAAGATATTATCATAATTCTCCAATATTTGATATCATTAAACGTTACCCTTAAGTAATAACCCAAAGGGCTACCCCTAGAATACGCTCTGGCTGTTTCAGCTTTGAAAATAAGATAGACTCCGTAGATACAGATGGGAATGGATACAAAAGTCCAAAACAATATGATGTTTGCAAGATTCATGAGTTGAGAGCTCACTTGTAGCGATTGATTGTCATGGGGGCTTGTTAGGCTACTATAAATCACAAATACTGATACCAATGATAAGCCGCTTAACAAAGCCGCCCTGACGCCTCGATTTCGGAGCTCTGTGTAATTCTTGACGTCAAACATCATAAAGAAATTCCATGCTGTAACATTAATCTGTATCGACTTTCAAATACCAACTTATTTTTAGCATGAATCGCCACTTCACAAACCTTAACCTGTAGAAAAAATTGTACATGCTGATCTTCAAAATAACAGCCTAACAATGTACGTGGTACCCATGAATTGGGTCTTTTATTATGAATCTAGATCGAATGTATTGGGCACAATAATCTCGTTTGAAAAAAAAT
>JAATVP010000082.1 GCA_014523625.1 Nitrososphaerales archaeon TH5896 | reverse complement strand
CAAAAATTATCCCCAAAATTACGTGTGTGATCATATACTTCCTCTTGTGGTGTAGTTTTCTTCCCATGCTTGTCCAAGTTTTTGTGCAATCTATAGTCCATGGTCTTTTCATGCTCTTCCCTTTCATGATGTAGTCTATCCTTTTCATGTATGAACTCTTTTCCACAGTTATGGCATTTTACAATTGGATGGTGATGAACATGTCTTGCATGTTCTATAAGCTCATCGTAGCTCTTAAATTTCTCTCCATCTTGGTCGCATTCGTATTTGGTGCTGTGAAATAAGTTCATACTATATGATTTTACTAAAAACTGATTGATGTATTAAATGCTTTTGGTAATGTTTTTTAAGTTGCTTCATTTTCTTCATGTCAGGCTACATTGGCGACTAGAATTAGAAACTTTGATTTCTTATTCGAGTGAATTGAATTTCAGAACAAACATAATGCTATAAAGAGCTTACATAGGCTCTGAATTTATTTTCAGACTAATGTTGAGAGTAGTCTCTCAAACAGCTAATCGGGCTATTTTGAGGCCTTTGTCTCCTCATTATTAGTAATCACATTTTGTAATGTTCTTTCAATTTTATCTGCGATCTCATGGCGAGAGGAGGGATCAAGGTCCCCATTTTCTTCTAAAATTATATCACTCTCCCACTTGTTTTCTGCACGGCGTATTTTGTTTGTTGAATTGTCAAGGAAATACATCTGACGAATAGCTATGTGTGAAAATTCTCCCTTTGAAGCTGCTCCATGAAAGTGCATCTTAAAGGCAGGAATCTGGACAGCATCTCCCTCCTTGTTCAATGGAACTGTTTCAATATCTTCAATATCAAAATCTGCAATGGAGTTACTATTTATTATCCCGACTATGCCACGTCCTTTCGTAGCAATCAGTACCTGATCCGTCTCGTGATAATGCACGGTAGTAGTAGCTCCATTCCTAAAGTATACGTGGTAGATCTCTAGTTCCTTCGAATTTTCATCACCAAGGACCTGATGTAGGATCACTTCCCCTCTAAAATATGAGGGGTCCACCTTTTTCACTGGCGAATTATAGATGTTCTGTTTGAACACAGGCCACCATGTTATTCCACCTGAATAAAAAGTATTTTGTGGTTGACACAAGGAATCGTCTTAGTCTTTGCGACCTAGTGTCTTAGTGACGATACCTGAGTAGAATATAATCAACCTTCCTCATGCATGCCTAAATAGGCGTACTATAGTTGAGTGCTTCGTGATACGAGTAGTGTTTATCCCTTTCCACAAAGGCAGTTGTGGATTAGTGTAATCTTTAATTCCTAGAATTGTATACCTTAAGTAAAAATGTCTTCCAATTTGCCTACGGGAGAAGATGAATACATAGTTGCCAAGATCAGCTATGTTGGATTTGCAGACCAATTAGGCCTGGAGGGGATAGTTATACTTAAAACATTTGATGGGAAGGAGTTTCCAATGCGCGCATTCTCTGGAGAAGTAGCTAGGCACATCTCGAGATTTCAAGAAGGTGATAAGAATGCCATACCTACAATTTATAACCTTGTGGAAGAGCTAGCGGTGACCCAAGATCTTCTACTTCTAGAAGTACGCGTGTATCAAAGCGGATCGGTTCTTAGGGCAAATCTATACTTTAAGAATCGAAAAGAAAACTTTATCATGAGGAACTATCGTGCTTCAGATGCTATCGCGTTGGCGGCATACTATGACATCCCTATACGTGTCAGAAGGAACCTGTTCGAAGAGACAATAGAACAGTAAGACTCATTCATATTCTCACGTACTCTGAAGTTAAGTTATTATTTCGTTGATTTTATTGCTCGTTAGTGCTTCTTTAATTTCCATAGCTATTCTTCTGCCAACGCCTAGAACCAACCCGTGTGTATACTTTGTGTACGGACTCGTAGTCGCCATAATAGGATTTCCTGGAACTCTTAAGGACACGTCATAAACAATTAGTTCAAGGTCACGAGTCACCACACTCTGTAACGAAATGGGACCGATTAGACCAGGTGAATATTTTGAGTTAATAAAATTTGCAAAGTTATCGCCAATAAGAAAAACCTTTTCCAGAAGAGATTCCCTAATGCTGGCAGGCATATGGCCAACTTCAATATTTTGTAAATCTATATCTATTTCCATCTGTTCCTTTGCTGGGATAGATGTGGTAAAGTCGTGCAGATTTGTCTGTAGCCTTCTTTCTATTCCAAGAAATTCCATCTCTTTTTTAAGAGGTGAATAAAAGAAGTTGAAATTGAAATAGGTGCCAATTACATACTCTTCTACGACCGCATTCTTAAGGTCGTCTCTATTAATAACGCCCTTTTCTATCCTCTTTTCTGACTTTCGGATGAAGTCATCATACGACGAAACAATAAAGAAGGCTCTTTCCAGTTTTCGCGTTGCTTCAGGAATTTTTACTATTGCAAGACCTTTTATTTCAGAGGGATCATCAAAAATGATTGGATGTCTGATGTTAGCCTCCTCAAGTAAATTGTATTGATTGTATTCTTCTTGGCGTTCTTCTGCACGAAGAAGAGATCTATTACCAAATAGAGGTACCAAAAATTTTTTCTCTATATTCTCATAGCCAAGGTATGCAGTGAACGCTCTATTTGTGACAAAGATTGTATTTAGGTCGATCAGTTTTCGGATATTTTCTTTGTAAAGAATATCTGAAAATTTATCAAGTAAGAGAATCTCGTCTGCAAGTCGTCTAAACCTTAAATAAGGAGTCTCTCGGCCTTTTTGACATATGCAAACTGTTTTAAGCCCTTCGTCTTTGCAGCCATCCATTACCTCTAAGGCCGAATGACTTCCAATTGTTCCAACACTTACGTTCTTCTTATCATAAGCGTCGACTATACTATTAACCTGGCTTGTTGAGATCATAATTGTCTTTAGAGGTTCTCTTATCAACAATTATATATTTTGTTTTGTAGTCGTGATAATTACACCGCCATTATCTCGAGTTCATCATTTCAACATTAAACGATGCGGACATTCCAACGAACAGTTTGGCACCCCACAAATTAACAATGATGAAAATTGTCAAAATTTACAGAAGGGTTGCAAAATTGTTCTTTCCAAAGTGTAGTACGATACCATATTGGCAGAGGTCTAATCTGAAGTAAAGTATTTTCATACCTTATCATGATGGTACGGTTATTAGTAGATTCAGTAATTTACTACTTGCTGTGCTGTGATATGAAGGATACAATCGGATAGACGTTCAAGATCTGTCAGCCTGCATTCACTGATCCTGAAAATATCATCAGACTATTGCTCAATTTGGTCTCTTTCGGCAGTATAAATCTCAAGTGTATTCTGGAATCCTCTTCTTTCATGAAAGAGCCATTTTTTGCTACAGATCGAGCAGCTTATAGAATTATCACCTGCAGAGTACTGCAATTCAAAATGACTACAACGTACTTGATATTCGTGTTTTAGCGCTTCCATTTCTCTAATTGCGTCAATATGCCTGACAGAATTTTCTGTCAATATATCCTACCATTTGGAAGCTCTACTTTATCAACTTTGTCGAAACCATCACAAATACGGACCGGAAAACTTCAGTCTTAGTTGACATCGCCTCTTTAAATGCCATTACCGAAAAGCCCTTCCATTGATAATCCTCTCTTGATAGGTAATTCACCTAGAATCATTTGTAAATATTATTTCGAGGAGGTTTGAGGTACTTTAATTTCAATCCTTAATTTCACTTGTAATTAAATAACACTCGTTACAGATCAAGCTAGAGAACAGAAAGTTGATCCTGTGAAACTTTACCTTGTTACATATAGGGCATTCCTTCAATCTTCTGATATTGCAACGTAATATAATAATAATTTTACCGAAGTATGTTGAACGATTTCCATATCCTTTTATTCTCTGGCCCGTATTAGGAAACTCTTATTTCAGCCCCATATTTCAATTAATGCGGATTGTCGTAGATACATAGCAAACACCTACCGTCGTTTTGCTTTCTTATAGCAATAGCACTATTCTTATTAGGAGATGTGTTATTAGAGATTAATTCAGATGGTATGAGATTAATTAAGGATCCTGAACATCATTTAAACACGGATGGAAGCAGAAATTTACATAAAATATTAAAGATACTGGGATATTCTGAGCTATATCCTCCACAAGAATTTGCCCTCTCAAAAGGTGTCGCAGAAGGCAAGAATCTACTTATTGTGACTCCGACTGCAAGCGGCAAGACTTTGACAGCGATGATGGCCACAATCTCAGTCCTTCAAAGAGGCTTAAAGGTGATTTATCTCACCCCTTTACGAGCACTGGCATCAGAGAAATACCATGACTTCAAGTTATTTGAAAAACATCCTCTGGTAGACAAGCCGGTAAAAGTAAAGATAGCAAGCGGGGATTATGATTCAGCAGGAAGAGGATTGTCTGATGCCGATATAATTATAGCAACTAACGAAAAGATGGATTCGCTGCTTCGCCGTCGAATTGATTGGCTGCAAAAAGTAGGGCTCTTTATAACGGATGAATTTCATTTACTGTCTGATCCAGAGAGAGGCCCAACTCTGGAGATGCTACTTACCAAAATCCGAAACAGGTATTCGAGAGCTCAAATCTTGGCACTAAGTGCTACCGTTGCCAATTCTAGTGAACTAGCAGAGTGGCTCGATTGTGATTTGGTCAAGAGTTCCTGGAGACCTACAAAGTTGGTGGAGGGAATATTTGAAGACGGTAAAGCCTACATGAATGATGGCAGTCAGTTTATGGTCAGGGTCTCCGCCAAAGCCTCGGCTTCCGTCGACGTTGCTATTGATTGCGTTGCAAAAGGTGGTCAATCATTAATTTTTGCAGAAACTAGAAAGCGATGTGCCTCCCTTGCAGCTTCGGCGGCGGATACAGTTCATCAGATGCTATCGCGAAAAGAAGCTACGCTGGCCGCAGAGGCGTCATCTAAGCTTTTGAAGAAGGGAGACGATACAGACCTGACGAAGACCTTAGTAAAGCTAGTTAGCAAAGGTGTTGCATTCCATCATGCAGGTCTATCCCATCAATGTAGAGAAGTGGTTGAAACAGCTTACACGAAGGGAATCGTCAAGCTTATTGTGGCTACGCCCACTTTGGCATCAGGGGTGAACCTCCCTGCAAGAAGAGTTATACTTTCAAGCGTAATGAGGTATGATCTAGAACAAGGCGGATATGTTCCTATTAGGATTATGGAGTACAAGCAGTTTTGTGGGCGGGCGGGGAGACCCCAATATGACGTAAAAGGGGAAGGCATAATCATTGCAAACGACAATATTTCAGGACAAGATCTATATGATCATTATATTGTTGGAACACCGGAACCGATAAAGTCTAATTTGATGAACGGAAAGTCTTTGAGATCGCACGTTCTGAGCTCCGTAGTAGAAGTTCCAGGGATACGAAGGTCAGAAATTCACGGATTATTTGCAAATACGCTATGTGCGTATTCTCATGATAAGCCAATGTTATTGGGTAAGGTTGACGAAACGCTATGCAATCTTGAAGAACAAGAACTAATCAAGTCCAAAAATGATAGATATATAACCACTTCATTTGGCAAAACTATTTCTTTGTTATATATGGATCCGCTAACAGGTGTACAATTTAGAAACTTCCTTGGTGCGATAAAGAGAAACGGCAATGATACTCAAGATAATCATGTACTTTCGTATCTTCAAGTAATTACATCCTGTGAGGATTTTTTTCCAAAGCTTCAATTAAGGAAGAAAGATCTAGAACCCATATTAGATCTTCTGAGTAAGAACGAAGATTGCTTAGTAGTCCCGCTTGATGAACACACATGCAGTAGAAGCCTTTTGGTATTGCACAAATGGATCGAAGAAGTTAGTGTGAGACAAATATCTTTAGAATTAGGGGTAGAACCAGGAGATTTACACAGGATTGTTGAGGCTGGTGAACGGCTAGTTTCATGCTTTTATGAGATCGCTAAACTATGTAAAAGAGCCGATATATTAGTTGAAGCCGACATGCTTAGAAAACGAATTAAATACGGAGTCAAACCAGAGTTGCTGTCGCTATTAAGATTAACAGGCATTGGTAGAGTTAGAGCAAGATCTCTATTTGATGCAGGTGTGACCTCTTTGAAGGATCTTATAGAAGCGGACGAACAGCATATTGCAAGAGTTCCAAAGATAGGTACAACAATTGCAAGAAAAATCAAGAAGGAAACTATTAAGTTTATGTAGGGCTATAGTTATATACCACTATTATACTAAGGCTGGAATACTACTATTCTGTAATCTGCGCTTAAATTTACGTTTAAATTAACTAGAGATATCAATTTGACTGAAATCGTTGATATAAGGTATTTGATACCACTCGAACCAATTCTACTTATACAAGTAGAAGTATTTTGGTGTGAGCTTGCCTCCTTAGATATTGTTACCCGTATTCCCACATTCTATCACTAATTAAATTTATAATAGGCCTGACATAACTTGCAGAACCGAGCTTGATAGTCGTCGATTCCTTATCTGACACTTATTACCTTATTACTGCAATCATTGTATCGCTGGTTTCTTTCGGAGTTATTTTTTTCCTGATGCCCAAGTCTATTAAATCTTTGAAATCTAAGGGGCAGGTAGTAAAAGACTATCATAAACCTGGAAAACCCGATATCCCTAGGCCTGCTGGCCCAGTTTTGCTGTTAGGAATAGCATCGGCCGAAGTAATTCTGTATGTGTTTACACTCAGTGATGCGGTGCTTGCTATCTTATTGACAACTGTGATAGGCTTCATAGTGGGCATAGTTGACGATAGAAAAGTAATGCCAGGTTGGTTCAAACCATTGGCACTAGTGGCTGCTGCCATTCCAATAATCTTGCTTGGTGCACATAGTAACTATCTCAACTTAGTATTTGGTAGCGCATTTATCCCCATTCTTTACATTCCTTTAATACTCGTTATAATACCGGTCGTAGGGAACACTATTAATTCAATAGATGTTCTGAATGGCGTAGCAAGTAGTTCAGTAATTATTGCGTTGATACCTATCTTGACAAGTGTTCTTTTATTCGGTAATGTTTACGTGTTTTTGGCTGGGTTGCCTTTACTAGCAGGAACTCTATCATTTTACAAATACCACAGGTACCCGAGTCGGATATTTCCTGGAGACTCTGGCACATTGTTAATGGGAACAATGCTCGGTGCAATTGCCATTGCAGGTAAATCAGAGATCATTGCTGTGATCGCGCTACTTCCAGCCGTCATGAATTCATTTCTTTTTCTTTCAAGTATGAAGAAAATAGTAGAGCACAGGGAAGTAAAAGCGCGACCTACAGTATTAACCGATGACTTCAAATTGATGGCATCAAAGGATAAGCGAGCCCCCGTGACACTTCTAAGATTGATACTGGCAGACGGCCCGTTGACAGAAAAAGAGATTATTATACAGGTCATCAAGCTCGCAATTTTTAGCTCAGCCCTAGCGTTCATAGCCATCTACATTCAATCCCTATTCGTATAATAGAGGCTTGGTGGTGTAGGGTTGGCTATACTGGGGCTATTTGGGTTTATTGTAGTAATGTGGACTATAGTCCTATCGGCGTGCGGATTTTTGATTATTTTTGTTGCGCCACTGGATGCCTTGCTCGGTATCCATAATAGGATAATAACTTCATTGATTCAAGCTTTGATAGCAATCCTCTTAGTCGTTGGGCTTGTCATGGTGTTAGACCGCATTAAGAAGTTGTATACCTTGAGAAAACTCAAGATGTGAAACCTGAAACCTTCAGTGTTTCCCTTCTGAGGATCTTGAATAATGGAAAAATATGCAAGGACCTCGATAGAAAATTCTGAGATGACTAATACAATCATTTACTATGAGACAAACAAAAAAAATAGACAAGAAATCCTAAATATTGCATCGCATCCCTCATTGTGAGAAATTACCTTAGAATTTTTGAATATTTACGTTGCATAGAGATCTGTAAACAATAATTGGACCTTGAATTAAAGTATGTATGCACCCTTAATTGAATTAAAGTATAATTGACAAATGGCTGTTTAAAAACTCAAAATTTCAGTGAGTGAACGCACAAACCGATCCCCTAATGCTTGGGCTTCACAATTCTCGTTTAAAAAGACCTTCTATCCTATACTTGCTTCGCACCACATGTTTTGCAGAATTTGGAATTTAGATTTAAATTGGCACCACATTCAATACAACGTTTTCCCTCCACAACCTGTCCAACATCGGGACGGTTTTCTCCTCCTATACTTGGAATGCCCTTCCCGTACATCTCAGTAACAGCTCCTGAGGGTCTAAAGGTTTCATCAATATCCGGTTCAGTAGTTTGAGTCGATGGACCAGACTTCTTTTCTTGTAGAAAGAGGGTCAATCTAGGCACAGTTTCCTGACTATCCGGCGAAGTAACTTGTTCCCCTAACCAGAGTGCAAATTTCTTAAGGGTCATCTCGGGAGTGGAAAAAGTAAGAGAATGAGTTGACATATATTCTTCAGTAGCCGTTCGCGCATTGAATAATTTCATTAATATGAACTTTCACTAGTAACGCTTTTATTTATTGCGTCCTCCAATTGCTAGGATTAGGTAAACAGGGTCATCACGATTTAAGGCCTGATTGCTAAGAATCCAAAAGCTGAACGGCTACACTAATCAACATGGTAACCATTACATATCCTGCGACTTAGGTATATTAATAAGACATAATAGAATTCTGATGTATTCAGGAGCGAATTAATATGAAATGGACCAAGAGCGAAAGGTTTCCTAATGATAAAGTTGGAACAATAAAGGATGAGATTTCAGACAAAGTGAAGGGAATAGGCGCTCGTTTTGAAGGTTTCGTCTCTGATGGACCTGAAAGCGACAAAATCAAGGATATGCGACAAAGTGCCAAAGACGATGTCATCGGCAGTCAAGATTTAACTAAAAAAATCGTAATGGATACAGATAAAGCCAATCACAGTATGATACACGCAGAATCGGCAACACTCGACAAGGACATTGTCTCAACCTCAAAATCCATTGGTGAAAGTATCGCGGATCAAGCCATAGCGAACACTAGTACTTCTGGATATACTCCTTTAGAAATAGGTTCCCTTAAGATAGAGAGGAATTCATACTATAGTCATTATTTCTCTTTAACTCCTGTACTAGTGACAAATCGTGGATGTATTCAGGTTAGCGGTAAAAACTTTGATTATATTCAAATAATCCAACGGAATTGAAATATTTCATATTAGCTAGGTGAGACTTCCCAATCTTTCTGAGCATATAGCCAGTCCGTCAATGTTTATACTTGTGTCTAATCAAGAAATTCACTGGAATAATACTTAACCAGAAATATTGCGCAATACCCAAATTAACAAAGGAGATAACTATGGAAATCCCAAAAATTATGGGTAGAGACAAAAGGAGAAGGAAGGTACCCTTTATAAATAGTGGATGAATGCCTTTGTCTACTAATCGGTGTTCCTTTGTGGCAAGCCACCATATTAATACAAGTAATGAACTTGCCATTATTACTATTATGCAGTAAATAACATAAGGTATCTGATATGATGCGTAGTTTGTTACAAATGAAGTCGTTAATGACAGTAGAGTTATGAGTAACAAGAATAAAAGATTAAGATAAACCATTGAGATATGTGAACCTTTAATATGGTTGAATACCTGATGATATGAAATCCAGAAGATCGCGATAACAGCAAAACTAATAACATAATCTTCAAACTGAGGATAAAAGTCATCTAATCTCTGTAAAAGTTCTGTTTGACTAAGATTTTGTGGTAAGTCAGGTATATCGATTGAGAGCGCCATTAGGGTTATGGCAAATGCGAATACCGCATCACTAAATGATATTACATGTTCTAACTTTATGTCGGGAGAAAAAAATTCGTGCGCTCATTATTTGTCAGACTTATCAAGTCTGCCTCTCTATCAACTATTACCGATTCTATTATCATTTATTAGAGAAAAGGCAGAACGATTTGTTTACTTCTTTTTGAATATTCAAACGTACGCTAAAGAGCTTCTGGAGATTTGTTTATAAGACCACTTTGAAAGAGTTGCAAATACATCTGTAGATAGATTGGATCGGTATAAATCTTA
>JAATVP010000081.1 GCA_014523625.1 Nitrososphaerales archaeon TH5896 | reverse complement strand
TTGAAATGGCATCATGGAAAGAGTTTGGGAAGCTCAGGAAATCCTGGTATCTTGGGCCACTGGAACAATGGCTGATTAGGTTCTGGTTGTTCCTTTCTGAGCTCCTGCTCTTCTTGGGATGAAGCGGGGATCAACTGCGGTGACCCAGAAGGTCTTTCCTCCAATGTAACCGCTATATCAACAATCTTACCCTCTCGATTTAAAGTTAGTATTGTCTTGTCACCCACTTTTTTATTTTCATCAAGATGCGAAATCACATCATCCATTGATTTCACAGGTTGGCCATCTATTTTTGTAACAATATCTCCGCTTCTTACAACTTCAGTACCGCCGCCGCCGAAGCTTTCTCCGACTAATTCACCTTTTATTCCTGCTTTATCTGCCGGACTATTTTCCACGACCGATACGACTGCGGCTCCCTTGTAATTTCTCGCCAATCCTAGGCTCTCAGCGATATCTGGAGATAGATCTTTGGCTGTAAATCCCAGCCAAGGGTGTGTATAACTCCCTTTCTCGATCAAAACAGGAATCTCCTTTAGTAACATATTTGATGGGGTTGCAAATCCAACTCCTGAATAAACCCCTGTGTTTGAAAATATGGCAGTATTCATCCCAACTACCTCACCCTTCATATTTAACAAGGGTCCTCCTGAGTTACCGGGATTGATTGCGGCATCCGTCTGAATTGTGTTGGCAATAGAATATCCAGTCACATCATTTGGCAGTAAACGACCTATCTGACTGATTACACCAGTGGTCAGAGTGCCACTCAATCCGAAGGGGTTACCAATTGCGATGATTTGTTCTCCCACCTGTATCTCTGAGGAATTTGCGATCTCAAGCGGGGTTACCCCTTTCTTAAAATATTCAGGATCCGTAATCTGCAGAATACCTATATCGGAATATGGATCCTTTCCGACAACCTTCGCAGTAAAAGTATCCCCATCGACAAATCTGACATCAACCTCTTTCACATCAGTAACAACATGGTGATTTGTTATTATTCGTCCATCATGGTCATAAACAAAACCAGAGCCAAGGGCAACGTTATTTTGAGGAATTTCTCTTCCATTCAGTATTACTACTTCATTAGATCCGGGTGGTGTGCTTGTTATCTGTACTACTGAATTTTCAGTCTTCTTGAAAATTTCTGGCAATGATACATCAGATAAAGATGATGAAGGTAGAACACCAGCAGCAGCACCTGTCGAATCAGCTCTATTGTCCAGATCGTCACCAAGCCCATTCTGTTGAGCTTGAACAACCGTGGGATTTATTGATGATGAGGATAGCGGAACTGACTGCTGCTGAGCTCGTTCCTGTGAAAATATTGAAGGAGTTAGGGCGGAGGGCGACACCGTACCACTGCCTGTCAGAAAGGGAATTGACGGAAATAGGTTCATAGTACCTGCAATGTAGGCACCAAATACAATAAATGGGATAAGAATCCAGATAAATCTATGCATTATTATGATAATGACATACGATTATTTATATTTTGACATTTCGGTCATTTTCTAACCAAATTAATGTCAGGATAGAAATCGCATTAAAGGTTACCAATCATGTCGAAGAAGTTTCTTTTATGTGAGCTTCTGAATTCGCAAATATTGAAGAGTTTGAATCAC
Organism: Nitrososphaerales archaeon TH5896; assembly: GCA_014523625.1. GTDB lineage: Archaea > Thermoproteota > Nitrososphaeria > Nitrososphaerales > Nitrososphaeraceae > TH5896. The sequence goes on along the minus strand of JAATVP010000081.1, from coordinate 5,362 downwards.
TTGAAATAGTCAGCGGGCCAATTTGTTCCAAAAGCAGCAATCCTTTATTCTCAGAAATTAGATAGTGGTAATACAACGGTGGCTCATCAAGTGATGATGAACCCGATCTCAACTTCGTAAAAATTCCTTCATAAATCGCTGGTTGGCTATTAGAATAGGCTTGGTTCTCCTGAGAATCGTAATTGTGTTCAATAGGTACTGTTTTTCCGTTCTGCATTTCGGTGGCAAGAGATGAGCTGCTTGCAACTGGGAACGGCGTATCTTCCTCGTTACCGGAGTATATGCCGTTGCTATTGGTACTCTGCGAACTTAGCACTGTGATTGTCCCAAGAATCACAAATGAGAAGACCAGTACCGAGGTGCTTATCTTGAATGCTCGTTTTGAAATTCTAAGCCACAGGTCTTTATTATCTAGTTTTATCAAATCTGGTTCAGAGGAGGACTTCACACTTGGATTTGGAGAACCTGATCGAGTATGATCTCGATGGTCCGATGACCGAATCTCATGTTCAATTGCTCTACTAATATTGTATTTTTTAGAATCATATTCAAGTAAGCTCATTACATTTCTTCTCATTTGTCGGTTTATTGCGACGTATAGAACTGAAGAGCAATCGGTCATGTTTAGATATGAAAGTTGTTGGAGCCTTGATACCGCATCAATGATACGAGATCTAGACTCATCAGGAAAACCTTCAATTAAGGCAGAATATTTGATAGGACCATTGTGCTTGTACAGAATTCGTAGCACTGCAATCTCTTCAGATTTCATGGGTCGACCATTTTTGGTATTTATAGAAATATATACCTATGGACACAGTTGTCATTGATTCTGTAATTCTTGGCAAGTTTGATTTTCTATCTTGTCAGCGAAAAAGACAAATATGACAGCATGATAAAAGTAAGTATACACATGGAGCAATCTGCAGCAGAGACCAATGACGAATACGGAATTTTATCAAGAATATTTAGCTCGAGGGCCGTAGCTCAGATTCTGGATTTCTTTCTGGATCACAAAGAGTTCGATTATTCCGCAAATGAGATAGCAAGAAAGACCGGCTTATCATTCAGAACTATTTTTCGAGAACTCCCTGATCTTGAAGATAGACAGCTCATTTTTAATACTAGGAGGATAGGCAAGGTCAACATGTACAAGCTAAACTTAGATCTAGACGCAGTCGCTTCCCTAGAGAAATTTTCATTGGAAATGTCACTGATTTCAAACAGGGCAGCAAATACTGTCAAGTCACGATTGAGTGAAAGGGAAGAAGAACTAGTTGACGAGATCGATAGTTTCTCAGATAGTATTGTACATCATACTAAACAATGACCTCTAAATGAATGATTATTGCTATCCGGTTTAATTCAACGGTACACGATATGTAGGTCGTAACTCGTAAGAATATTTCATTCATAAAGTGCCTTACTGTTCGGTGATTGACGGCTTTGCCACAAAAAATATGTTTATTGGATTTTCTAATATCTGGTAGAGTGGTTCCTATCTAATCGGCATTCTCTATGTAAAGTCTGTCACCTATTTTGTATTGAATTTCGTTAATGTAATATGCTTTGTCGATAACCGGCGTTGAAAGATTGGCCCCGCAAACAGGAACGCTCGAAAACAAATCCTCATGTTCATCCTCATTTTCTTGTTCTAGAAATTGGGTACTCAAGCATACAATATACGTATTCGTGACTTTTAAATTGGATCCTGTTAATTTTGCAATTACGATTATATTTTGGCAGTATTCTTATTATAATTATATTTTTGCGAGCTAAAAAATAGAAATCGTTAAAACAAGATCCTTTTTGGACATGTCATCGGGTTCAGATATTCAACTACTCTGAAATTATTGCTGGGTTGTAGGCGTTAGTTGAACATTCATGCCATATGCAACTTACAATAATTAAGTCAATTTGGGAAAAGAGACAAATTTACTGCCTGTTTCCAAATCAATAGTATTTTCCTAGGTACGAATCACGGATATTCATAGTTTGATTCTAAAACGAAGAATATGCTTGATAAGATTCACACCTGTAGCCACTGCCTATTTCTGAAATGCAACCGTCCAATAAATCCTTCCTTACATCCATTTGGATTATCCTCAACATGAGCGAAGAAGGATGGCAAAATATGTAAGTCAGAATTGACTTCAGGGGGATTATCCACTCTGAGAAAAGTTATATGACTATGGTAAGCACGAAGTATCTGATATTAGCTGATGACTAATGTGATGAAGCCAATCTCACTTAGCTGTTTTACCCTGGTTGGTATCATTTTAGGTGTATCTTTTGTATATTGCTTTTGTCTTCTACAAAGAGATGATTCATTCCTCGCCTACGGACATTTCTTTGGGGAGAACGTAACCCGTGATGGATATCAAGTTGTGTTTCAGCCATTTCCTTTTGCTCCAATGGCCGGAGACAATACAACCCTAAACTTCAGTATTCTTGACGAAGAGAATTTGAACATACACAATATTTTTTCAGCGTTAATAATTAAGGATAAGGAATCCAATGAGACTATAGCCCAAATCCCATACAAACAATACATGTACAGTGACATAACAATCCCCTATAGATTCACTAATAATTCGGAGTACTTGGTCACCCTGGAAACGAGAATTATTGGTGATTCAAAATATCAAACACAGCCGCTGACTGCAACGTTTGACCTTATCGTTGGAGACCAGACAGCAGAATATTTCAAAATAATAATGTTGTATTTTGTCACTCCTGTTTGCGCAGCGATTATTGTTGCCATTTTAATGTACGAGCTGCATTGGAAAAGGAAGAAGACCAGAAAGGGAAGACCAACTACTAAGTGAAGCTCTGAAATGGATGTAGGAATGTATGTAAATACCCGCATAAGTATTGTCACTGACAGTCATAACTAGCAAACCGACAATTACAATCACTATATCTTCACATTTCTTGCATTTATCTGACTTATCATACACTATTCTATAAGTATTGAATCCCGATACTCTGTAGTATGTAAACCAATAAAGCAGATATTAATTTCTCTAAAAAAAGCAATGAAAGTATCGGGGTTAACCAGGTGCATTAATTACGGCTGTTTTGCCGAAATTTTGAGACTACAACATTGTCCTTTGTGTAAAATACAATTCAGAGGTTTCATCTGACCCCCGACTTACTGATCCTCGAATTGGTACCAGGGCTTGACTCTCAATATAGATATTTGGTTTACAAAATGCCGCTTACAGGAGTGACTTCTAAAAGAATTCCTTATGATTAAAGGTTGCCTTTACCCGATTCTTTCATGCCGACCGCTCTTTCACGTTATTCCTCAAAGTAAGGGCATATCGCAAATTTATGAAATCCGTTGCGGGATGCAAGAGAGCTGTAGGATCCAATTAAACTGATTTGATAGGAGAATCATGGGGATTGTGTTTTTTTTGGTTGTAGTGCTCAGGGGATTATGGAACTTTGCTTACAGTATGAATTCTGACGCGCCACTGTGAGGGTAAAATGAATCCAAGGTAGCCTTACAATACTATAAATTCCATTTTATCCTACAAATATGTATAGCTATATGTTCGTTTATAGGTCATTTACCTCTTTTCTGCAAGGCCAAAAACCTTTGCCCCCATTTGCAATTTTCTCTCTCACTTTTCTTGTATTATTGTCGGTAGTCACTTTACTAGTCTTGTTCCCGTTGGCAGGCGATGTGTTAGGTCACGCCTTTGTTCTGGATAGCAATCCCGCACCCTCTGAAAGCTTGGAAAAATCCCCCGCCAGAGTTGAGGTTTTCCTAAGCGAACCTGTCGATGATAGGTACAGCGAGGTTAGAGTCATAGGTCCTAATGGGAAACAAATTGATAATAAAGATACGCAGCATTTCGATGGGGACCAGAGCACTCTTGGGGTTACCTTGCCTAAGGAAGGTCTCGAAGATGGGGTTTACACCGTGTCTACAAAGATGCTATCTCAAATAGATGGACATGTCACAGACGATGCGTTTGTATTCGGAGTTGGAGAATCAGCGCCTTTGTCCTCAGCTGAAGGGCCTGGTCAGTTGGGGCAAGGGTCTACAGCAAAGTCAGCCTATGACCAGTTATCTGTGCCTGACGCTATCGCTAGATACCCCGCATTGGTTGGCCAGGTAGTAGTTGTAGGCTCTGCATTTGCATCACTCTGGTTGTGGAAGCCTTTTGCTAAGGTGAACTGGTATGGAAGTTCATTTACTAAGGGCGAACAGGGGCATGGTAACAGGAAGCAAAGAAGAACGTTCTCTCAAGTAACCTTTGACGATCTAGGACAGTTCAAAAATCGCATAGACAAGCGATTGGTAATGATGATGTTGATTGGTGCTGCTATCGTGATTGTGGCAGACTTTGGGATGATTTACGCCCTAGCATACTCACTTAGCATAGGGATGGTTGACGCAATGACTACTAAATTTGGAAATATTTGGCTTGTACGAACTTGTATTTCATTCTTGCTCTTTGCATTGATTTTATTTGTTTACCTAAAGGTTGGTAGAAGGTCAGCGCGTTCAAGAAAAACCAATTCTGAAGAGAGCATTGGTACAAATCCATTGATAACAGGTGGACTCCTCTTGAAGCGAGAGCTCGTGGCAATTATGATCACAGGCATTGCAACCCTTCTGACTACCTCTCTGATGGGTCATGGGGCTGCAATGACCATGGGAGCGCAAATACCAATTACCATTGACTTTGTGCATAATCTGGCTGCCTCCATCTGGATTGGAGGAGTGATCTACCTTGCTTTGGTTGTAGTTCCCAGACTAAGACGCGACGATAAATTGAATTATCGAATCAAATGCAGTATTTTGTGTATTATGATTCCCCGATTCTCTACCTTGCCTGTGGTAGTCTTGGGAATTATCGTAATAACTGGTCCATTCCTGCTTTACATTTTGGAAGATGATCTGAATTTGACGCTTGCTTCGCTTTACGGAAAGGCATTGCTTGCTAAATTGGTAATTGCGGCAGTCATGTTGGCTTTAGGCGGGTATAATCAGAAAGTGGTTCATAGAGACGCCTTTGACGTTTTAACAGCAGCTGAGGGGCAGCACGAGCAGCAGGTTATCATTTCTCGGTCGGCGGATTCAAAAAAATCTCATTCAATTTCCTCTTCTTTATCCACCCCCTCAACAGATTTGCATTCAAATGATAAAAAAAATGTTACATCGCAAAATATGATCTTTCTGTTATTACAAAGCATACGGCAAATAATCGCGCATGGTAGAACAGATAGGTATCAGTTTGTACGTAAATATGATCATGACGACGAAAATAGCAAGCCCCTCGAGCAACACAGAGAGGAGCGCGATGATAATCTCCGCATTAAGCAAGGAGAATATTCGAATGCGTCA
>JAATVP010000080.1 GCA_014523625.1 Nitrososphaerales archaeon TH5896 | reverse complement strand
AGTTCGGCAATTCTCTGGTCAGTATCATCACTTCCAATTATTACAACATCTCTAAGCTCCGGTCTTAACTTGTGGATTAATAATTGTCTAATGTGAGGCTCTCTCTTTAGTGCATCATACCTAGTTCCTGGTATAACGAATTTTTCATTCATATAGAATAATGTCGTAGCGCCTAAAGCTCCCATTCTTATTGCAGCATCTCTTTGTTCAATTCCAGACTTTACAGCAAAGCTCAGTTGTTTCAGTAAGACTGCATAGTTGTATCGACCTAAAGCAACAGAACATTTAGGAAGAACACATTCACTTGGAACAGATGATAAGATGTGTGAAAAGATTCTATTGCCTTTAACTGACATCTTTGTTCCAATTCTGCTAGTTTCTATTAGGTCTTGCATTTTCAAGTGTTTTATTAACGTCTTAATCGATCCTTCGCCAAGATTGAGTTCTTGGCATAGTAAATCTCTACTAATATGGCCATTATTCTTGATGAGTTGAAAGGCTTTGAATACATGTGCAATGTCAAAGGAAAGACCTCTGCTTGGAGCATATCTGCCCGAGGTTTCTTGTAGAACCTTTACGTACATATGCATCTCTTTTGGGTACGATGTATTATGAATAAGTACTAATATGAATTTATTGTGTGTGCCGTGACTAATTAATGCAATGGCATTTTAGATGGGGCATTCAAATATAGAATTATATTCGAGGGTGATAACAAAGTGCTTAATAGAATCTTTGGAAAAAAAAGAAGATAATTTTGTCGGTCTCGACAAAGTAATTGCAGACTTGGATAATACAGATAACTATTTCTTGAATGTTTTTAGCAACAAAGGCGTTGATTTGGGAGTTCTAAGACTTAGAAAAGGAGAGACGGATACCCAACTTCCCCATACAGTGAATGAGGTCTATTTTATAGTTGAAGGAAGCGGATTTATAGAAATGGAAGGTAAGCTAAAACCTGTTAAAAAGGCAGATTTTATCTTTGTTTCTGCAAATATGAAACACAGATTTATTGTCGACGATGAGGATTTAGTAGTAATCTATTTTTTTCCTTCGTAAGTCTATAAATTGGCTCAGATTTAAAAATTGAAGCAACTATTTATGATAGATTGATTATAGGATAGTTTATCCAATGAAAGCACTTATTCATCCGTATTGTATGAGTTGTGTATGATAAAGAAAGTGTTGGATGAACTGGCCAAGAGTTTATATACGAGATATCTGTCTAGTATCTAAATTAAATGTCTAACGTTAACATGCTGTTAGTAAAGGAGTCCTCTGGTCTACCAAAAATTGCAATAGGCGTACTATTGGCTATACTATTGTTTGGCATGTTTATTGTAGGATATGATCAAGGACAGTTATTTAGTCTAGTAGAAGGACAAAAGGCATTTGATGATATGTGGATGCATGAATTTTATCATGATTTGAGACATGCAGCAGGCTTTCCTTGCCATTAATTTGCCTCTGTATTTACACCAAAAATGATGGGAAATGAAAACCCTTGCTTTTATTCTAATAACGCTTATTTCTGGGGCCATAGCGGGAACAATACTTGGTTTAATCAATCAGCTATTAGTCGAACCATATATTGATCAGGCCATTGAGATTGAAGTACAAAATACCGTAGCATCTGGTGAGCCTGTAGATCTTGATGAGCTTGTACAGTATCGCTTATGGCAGAAAGGTGGGGAGATTGTTGCAGGAACAATTTTGGGTACCTCAATATCTGCATTATTTGGAATAGTCTATGTCTACTCTAGGGATTCCCTTCCAGGATCCAACAACAAGAAGAAAGGACTAATCCTCGCTGGAATTATGTTTTTCGTAATATTCTTAATTCCTGCGTTGAAATACCCCGCAAATCCTCCAGCTGTTGGAGATCCGGAGACTATCGAATACAGAGAAAGCTTGTATATCGGCATGTTAGTTATTTCTGGATTTACTGCTTTGGGTGTTGCGATAATTTATAGAAGCTTAGGTCAAAGCCGCAAAGAGTCGAGAAAGATCATTGTGCCCGCAACTTATGCTGTGATTATTGCTTTGGCGTTTGCAGTATTGCCTAATAACTCAGATGAGGTTGCAATATCAGCTGATTTGCTCATGAATTTCAGAATTGTCACTACTATAACAATGGGAATTTTTTGGGGGGCATTAGGCATTCTGTTAGGTTCATTCTGGGATGTAGTCAAACCACATGAAACTAGGGCACCCAAGCTCCGCACAGTGTAGTGAATGAGATCTAAAAAATCTATCCTTAGATCAATTTGTGCAAGTTCTAAACTCAAGCTCACTTACGGATCTACGGATAGCCTGGTTGCTGCGGTTATCTCTATTCCCATGGATATTGATATTCCTATTGCTATTGATATTGATAGTGATAGTGGTGGTGATATTATCACCATCTTCAATACTACCTTCTATATTGGAGGTTAAGACGTAACTGGAATCCAGATCAGAGGAAGTGAATAAATATAGTTCCCCAAAAGAGTACTATAGTTGGACACAAATAGAATTACTGGTAAAAATAGTCGCAAATAAAATACTAAGTTCAAATAAAAAATACGATGCTATTCTGGGAATTACAAATGGAGGAATCATTCCAGCCAGATTAATTGCACGTGAACTTGATATTAATCATATTTTATTCATACCTGTACGAAATAAAAAGCTACATAAAGAAGAGATGTCTCCATTGTTCGACAACAAAAAGTATCTTGTAATTGATGATATTTATGATACAGGAAATACATACTCTTTTGTTTCTAACGAAATAGGAAAAATTGATTGTGATTTTGCATTTCTCGTGAGAAGATTCGCAGCTAATGATTATGATGATGATGATAGTGTTGGTTGTGGCGGAAAGATATACGTCGGAGAGATATTGAACCATGGGAAGTGGATTGTATTCCCATGGGAACGAAGGACAGATAATGTACTTGCATAACAACACCGAGTTATTTGTAATATTTATAAAATGGGGATTAAATTTATCACTATCTTTATACGCGAAACTCCAACTCCGATAAGAGCGAGAATTTACGACTATATGGAGCATCCGAAGCCAACATTAAAGATCGTTACGGCAATGATACCCATGAGATCGCAGGGATTGCATTCACGGGCAATGATTTTAACATGACCAGTTTAGATAGCAGTGAAGATTACTGGAGGTTAGTTGACTATTCAGATCCGAGTTGAATCGCGTGGGAAGGATATTTTAGACCAGTACAATATTTTAGGTCCTTATCCTAATAGTGTCAAAAAGATCTGTTTCTACTTTTCTATACTTATTGTATTATTATTATCAGAATTTCTTTTAAGACTGTTCTTGGTACGACTTTGTTGTCCTGCCATAAGAAATAGTTGATTAGATCTAACTTTATGCTTTATTGATTTTGCAGGAACTCCTGCAACTATGTCTTCATCATCAATATCATTAATTACAGATGCACCACTACCAATTATTACCTTATTTCCAATCTTTACTTTATGTTTTATAGTTGAATTCAAACCAGTCCAGCACATATCCCCAATTCTAGTACTTCCTCCTATAATAGTGCCCGCAGTTAAGGCACAATGTCTTCCTATTTCTACATTGTGAGCGATATGTACTAGAGCATCAAGTTTAGTTCCTTCTCCAATTATTGTATCAGAAAGTGAACCCCTTGCTATAGAGCAATTAGAACAAATCTCTACATTATTGCCTAGAATTACTCCTCCAATGTGTGGGAATCTTTGCAGCTCTAAAGTATCCTCTAACCTCTCATAAGCAAAACCATCAGCTCCAATAACTGTTCCAGGCTGTATAATGCAATTCTTGCCAATTCTAGTATTCTGTTCTATAATTACACAATCGCCAACAACTGTATTATCCCCTATTATACATTTATCCCCTATTTTGGTAAAGTTACCAATTGAACAGCTCTTTCCTATTCTGGCAGATCTAGATATGGCTGATATCCGAGGAGCTGCCACAATTTTATCATTCTGACGGGTTCTCTTCTTTTCATTTACAGATGGAGAATAATAGATTTCATTTATAATTTTCATTACAACCATTCTAGGATTCTTTGTAAATATCAAAGATTGCTGCTTTCCGGATCTAGGATACACCAGATTCTCCAGCGATTGGTGACAAATAATGACCTTAGCATTTGATTTGGAAATGGCCATTATTGCCTTTTCTGCATCATCTAAGGAACAAAAGGATAAATCTTCACTTGAAGCATTTTTGATATCTTTTACGCCATAAATGCTTGTTGAATCAAAATCTTCTTTTGAACTATAAATAGAATATTTAATCCCTAGATCTGAAAGAATAGATACGACATCAAATGACAATTGAGGTATGCCACTATTGTCACTGAAATTACTCGAATGTGCACGTTGAGAGTGACGGCGTGGCATTTCCTAAAATTTCGTTGTACATGTATAACTTGTCTTATATAAGAGCTTAGTTTTACTATTCTCGAATTGGAGAATCAATGCTAATACGATAATCTTGTATATAGAATAATGAAAGATTGTAGTCCAGAAATCTCAGAAATAAAATGATAGGTTAGAACTTCTATATTCACATTATTAATAAAGTCAAATAAATCTATGAATAGTTTAGCGTTAACTAATAAATGTAGCTTTAGTTTTCGATCATCAGAAATAACATCAATTTATCGCCACTTCATGGGACTTGTAAACTAATTGGTAAACATAAAATAGGCTTAGCTAATATAAAATATTTCAAAGTTAATGGCATTTAATAAATAACAAGGCCATTATTTTTTATTCTTAGTAGTTCCACCACCTTCTATTTGCTCAACTTATCTATTAGCTGATGGATTTACCTTTTTTTTGGGAACAAAATAATATCCAGGTTCTAGCATAAAATCTAAAATCCGATCTATTGTCGATTATAACTGATCGTATTATATGTGAAGTAACTCTAGGAGAATAATGCGTACACCGACCACATTTAGTAACCGCTATTATAAAAAAGTCAAGACTTATTGACTAGGTTTGAGCGTTAATAGGTTGTTAAGATAGTTTTATTTTACCATTATTTGTTTATCTGCCAGACCTCCAAAGCAGAGGATTATCAGTACTCGGTTCACATAATTTCAAAGATCTTAGAGGAGGACAAGAAGTATCCGGAGATGAACAGACACTCGTTCTCTGGGGGACGTCAAATATGGATTTGGACAATGTGCTTACTCAATTTGCAGAGATCTCACAAGAACTGCCCTATAGCTTGTTCCCTCAATCCAATTTTTTTGTTTATATTGATTTAACGACTCTTTAAAAGTCATCAGTATGAGGATAAACTTTAGCAGCAATTAACAATCATATTATCGCATTTCCTATATTGTAAACCAAATAGTTTATGAATTAGTATTGCTATCTTTATGCGTATACAAATAATGTCCATCACACGCAATTTAGGAAGTATCGCAGATGGATTTAGTGAACCAAAGAAAAAATTGTTGTATTATCTTAAAGTCATGCACCAAGCAGGGCTGGAGGATCTGGCTGCAGTTATGAAAATATCTAGAATGGCAGTTCACAAGCATCTTTCATCATTACAGCAAAGAGGTCTAGTAGAAGCGATTGAAAGTAGAGGGCGGGTGGGTCGACCAAAAATGATTTACCAGCTGACCAGTCAAAGTAAGACAGTATTTCCAAAATCATATAGCGCAATAGCAACACAAGCACTTGATTTTATTGAGAGAAATATGGGTAAGGAAGGCGTTGAAAAGGTTCTGCGAGAGCGTCAGAGTGAACTCTTCGTTCAATACTATAAGCGCCTTAAAGGTATGGATTTTGACAAACAGGTTAAGGAGTTAGCAAGGATTCGAGATGAGGAAGGGTATATGGCTGAATCGAAGAAGGAGTCAAAGGGAGGCAGAAAGCATGTCCTGTTAGAGTATAACTGTCCGATTATACACATCGCTGAAAGGCACTGGGAAGCATGTTCAATCGAAACTGAATTGTTTGAAAAGCTTCTTAATGCAGATATCCAGACTACTCATAGAGCCGCCAAGGGCGATGCAATATGCAAGTTTATGATAAAAGAAAGGAAAGAGGGCTATCTGTAGAATTGCTTTGGAGTAAACTAGTATTATGACTCTTGGATGACTACGAACATATCATCGTCTAGCTTTGTATAATTTGTAAACCAGGTTATTTATAAATAGGCAACTTGATTATATATGCTATGATCGGTATAACTAAACCTCAAATTCAAACTTTAAAACTAGGGCAAAGCGACAATTCTGCTAAGATGCAAAGCACTCGAGTAAATGTTTTAGGTATAGGCGGCAGTATGCGAAAAGGCTCTTTCAGTACACACGCTCTAAAATTGGTGCTAGAGGAGGCAAAAAGATATGGTTCTGATTCCCGAGTGCTCGAATTGCGTGAAGTAAGGCTGCCCATTTATGATCCAAGCGGATCTGTGTCAGAAGAATCTTATCGAGAAATCAATGGTAATCGCGAAAATGTCCTAGATACTGTTACAAAAGCTATTAACTGGGCTGATGCGTTTGTCTTGGCTACTCCAGACTATCATGGATCCATGTCTGGTGCAATGAAAAACTTTCTCGATTATTTCTGGGAAGAATTTGCAGGGAAAACCTTTGGGTATATTATCGCATCTCATGAAAAAGGATTAACCGTCGCAGATCAAATGCGTACATCAGTTCGTCAATGTTATGGGTGGAGTATGCCTTATAATATTTCGATCAATGGGGGAAATGACTTTAATTCCGCAGGAAATCCAATTAATTCTGCATTAGCCAATAGGATAAAGATGCTTGCACGTGACCTGGTGACATATGGAACTTTAATTAGAAAGCAATTCTTGCAAGATGTCATGAATAAAGAAGTTTCAGATAGCTATGCTTCTCGTTATCGGGAATATTATAACTAGCTTCTTTTTCTAATTTCAATAGCATGTCCTCTTAAAGGAGGTTCCTTCAGGTGTCATTTGGAGTTCCTGGCAAGGAGGAAAGTCAAAAACGAGAACGAGATGGAGGTGGTATATTATCCACTCGCTTTGTTGTCTTCAAATCCTATCTTGCACTTTCTTGTTTCAGAGCTCTGTCGTCTTGCCAAGCATTAAACTTCTTTCTTACAAGCAAAGCCACAACCGATGTTCCTACAAACGTGGCACTCCAGTACAACCACAGATTTGTCAGTATTCCAGATACAACAGCAGGGGCGAACGACCGAGCAGGATTCATTGAAGCTCCAGATATAAACGCAAGAAACAAAATATCAAGTCCAACTATTCCTCCAATGACAAGTCCTCCATACCCCCGTAATCCCTTCGTATAAACAACCGTCACTATTACAGCCATTAATAATCCAGAGGCTAGTGTTTCAATTCCGAAAATTGTAGGTAATGGGTACACATAGTTAGGTGAGTTTGCACCGAGGCTAGCTTCACTTCCAATTATAAGCAGTACAAATAGGCTCCCAAGTAATGCACCCAATATTTCAGCAGTGAAATAATACACTAATTGTAGTTTCGTAATATGTCTTGTGATCAGGAATCCTAATGTCACAGCAGGGTTAAAGTGGGCCATTGATACCTTGGCAAATAGATATACTGATATGGCTACACCTACGAAGGGGAGAAAAGCAATAAATGGTATTCCTAACCTTCCATTAAATTTAGCATCAACCACTACCGCCCCTGTAGCTAAGACGACAATAATGAATGTTCCTATTACTTCTGCAACGAATTGTTTTTGAGTTAAAGTAAGTTTATCTGTTATTATCTTCAGCGACAGAAACGTCTGTTGCAAGTTCCTTAATTCTCCTCTCTATCTCGTCTCTAATTTCTCTGACTGATTCAATTGTTTTGTCTTTAGGATCTTCGATCCCCCAATCAATTACCTTAGGAATAAACAATGTCGGACAATAATTCTTTTCCATACATCCCATATTGATAATCATGTCTGAATTTCTCATCATGTCCTCAAAGAGGTCTTTAGGTTTTTGTTTGGATATGTCTATTCCAATCTCGTTCATTGCCTGTATTGCAAGCGGGTTAACTTGTGAGATTGGTTTAGTACCGGCACTTAATGATTCGTACCCTTCTGAGGCATACTTCCTAAAAAAACCTTCAGCTATTTGACTTCTGCCGGCATTCTCTACGCAGACGAAGAGTATCGTTTTCTTTGTCTTGACTTTTGATTTGGTACCAAAAGAAAATTTCATTCCTGTTCACGACCCCATGATTCTCATCCTTCCCAACAAAATCATTATTTTACCGCCTTAATGACGAGACTAGTAATCTTCCTGTTATCAACTTGATCTCCTTCTGAATAGAGCTTTTCATCTAGTACCTCTACAACATCAAATCCGCCTTTTATGATACTGGCAATATAATTTTCCTTTGTCAAAGCTCCATCAATGCAATCGCACCACTTATCAGGATCTACAGACGAGGTGTCTTCTGCTATTTGCCTATCCGTAACGAGATCTGAGATAACCATTCGACCAATTCCGTTAGGCTTGAGAATTCTGTATATTTCTCTAAATGTCTTTGCCTTATCTGTCGTTAGATTGATCACACAGTTACTTATCACAATATCCACACTGTTATCAGCAACAGGAATTTTTTCTTCTATATCACCTTTTCTAAATTCAACATTCTTGTATCCATTATCAGCAGCATTCTTTTTTGCATTTTCCAACATTTCATTAGTCATGTCAATGCCTATTACTCTTCCAGAGTAATTTACTATGTTAGCCGCAAGAAATACATCAATACCTGCACCTGAACCTAGATCAACAACTGTATCCCCTTCCTTAACGTAGGCAAACTTTGTAGGAGTTCCACACCCTGCTCCAAGGATGGAAGCCTGTGGTATTGACTTCAGCTCATTTGAGCCGTATCCGGCCTGTTCAGCAACCCGAACTGCTGATCGTGAAGGTTGTAAAACTGTATTGCTATTTCCTGAGCAACATCCTCTTCCAATTTCAGCATCGACCGAAGGGCCACAACAGGAGTCTCCTGTCAGTGCTATCTTTGCATATCTTTCCTTTACCTTTTCCTTCATTTTTTGCAAATCTGGCATAGTACATGTTTACTAAAGAAACTATTTAAGTTGTCAAGAGAACCTAAGTAAAGTAAGTGTAAAAATGGAAACAAAAGCAAACTCCGCAAAATCGGCAGCAAAAAGAAGAGAATCACCGATTATTCAGAACTCACTGCAGAAACAGGGGGGAATGGACCTGAGGCAAGACTCATGTGGATTTGATGGGTATGATGCTGACCTACTTATGAATGAAACCAAGAAGCTCAGGGAATTAATAACAAAAAGAGGAACGCTTGAAATACTTATTCCTCTTTGCTGCACTACTGACCCTGTACGCTATATAAAATTCAGAAACTCTCTAAGAGGATTCAGCAGTAAGACATTAGCTATAAGACTCAAACAACTAGAAAGAAATGAAATCCTCGAAAGAAGAGCGTACAAAGAGATCCCTCCGAGAGTAGAGTACCGCCTTACCAACAAAGGACAGGAGCTCGCAGAATCAGTTGTAGATCTTTTGCAATGGATGCGTAAATGGTCTCGATCTAGATCGAAAAGCAGGGGGACCACTACAATATCAGAAAATTGACTTTTCTATTCCATGACCTAAACGAACTCATTTCGAAGAATCTGTGACATGCATCGAAAACAAAATTATCAGTTTGATTCTTGGAGAAGTGAGACGATAGCAACTTTCAAGAATTTTTTTCTGCTAGGACTGAAGCTGCTCCTTCCTAGTTTTGGCTCACTTGAAGGGAAATTCGTGTCAGTACAGACTATGTAAGGATGAACAAAGCGTATGATCTTGTAAAGTAGAACATCTTTATTATAAAGCACTTTATAATGAAGTCTTTTGTGTTAATAACAACAATGCCAACAGAAAGCTCTAAACTAACTAATACAAAAATAAAAAAGAGGACCTGCGTACTACCTTGTTAGTTAGTCTTCGGCCTGTTGGGCTGATGCAGTGCTGACTGCGTTATCATCGCCTTGAATCTGAGATGCACTATTTGAGCATAGTACATTCATTGGCAACTTTCCATTACCACAAGCATTTGCTTGTGAAAGTGCCTGATTCTTCTCATATTTCTTCTTTCCATCGGCAAACGCACTGTCTGTTGCAAAAGCTGTTGCTCCGATGAGCATTACTGCCATTGCTGCTACCATTACAAAATACTTGGTGTTCATATTTCTGATAACTAGGACGATCTTCTTGGTTATTTGCATTAAGCAAGTTCGTGCGCTCTCATTAATCTGATAAATATTCTATTGAAAATAGCT
>JAATVP010000006.1 GCA_014523625.1 Nitrososphaerales archaeon TH5896 | reverse complement strand
GATTGTGATTTGTAGAATAATACACAAAATAATGACGAACGTGGCGATTAGAGTAATGCTAATCAAGTAATAAAAATACTTGGCATTTAATGATAGTATCAATTTGTGTTCGTACTCGGACACTAATTTCCTTACTGACTTGACCAAAAATAGGCTGGCTGCTGCAAATATTGTGTAAAATAACACAAAGATGGCAACATTAAGCAGGGTCGGAAGTGAAGTTCCGCTAAACGAAGAAAACCTAACTATGGCAGAATCAAGAATGAAGATAGCCGAAAGGATCATAATGAAGATAAACGATTTTCTTCTGGTAAGATCCAGGGTTACAAATGGGGCGATTCTATCCCATGCTTTATGATATATGCTACGCGTGGCCAATTGTCAATGCGTATTGAATATACATTTTTCGATTAGTTGGTTAATGCATCGAAAAGATTAAGAGAAACTTGCCTTTCACCAAATACATGTATGTCTTTGGTATATTTCTCTTGAGTCTCTTAGTCCCACTTGTCTTTGTTGACACAAGCATTGTTCATGGAGTCGAACTATTTTCGAAAGATGAGGCACCATTTGGCAAGTCATATGATGATTGGATAGCAGAATTCTGGAACTGGGTTGTATCATTGTCACCGGAACAAGCCACTCCTAAACCAGGTGGATGCTTAATCCATGAATCGGGTTCGATGGTTATGTTAATGAACAGCGCTGTTGGTGGAACTCATAATCAAGCCTGTACTATTTCATCCGATCAGGGTATCCTGATACCTATGTGGAATGCATTCTGCGATACGTCAGACCATAGAGGCCTATCAGATGAACAGTTAACGAAATGTGCAAGGGAAGAATATAATCTAGGAAAGATTGGATCAGAGGTTAAGGTTGATGGTATTCCTGTTGCTAAACTTGATGTAACGATGTCCTTGATTTCTGGGACATTGGATTACAAGATAATTACTTTACAGAATGTTAGTGAGATCTATACAAAAGGATTCAACATTACATTCCCTACTGATAGCAACATTCTAAATAAAGTTCCCGGGGATTATCGTGCAGGAAGCCATGGGTGGTGGGTATTCCTTGAGCCATTGCCTCCAGGAAAGCACACCGTTACATACACAGTTCGAGTCTTTCCAACAGGCGCTCTCACTTCACCTGGAGTGAACCCTACTTCTTCAGACATTACATATCTGCTAAATGTGACTTAAATTCGAAATAAATGTTCTGCCACCTAATAAGTCATATTATGACTCCTGCTATGTCTGTCATACATTACTTTTACTAGTTCAAGAATAACAATCCCCCATGCTCAGATCCGGTTAGAATATCGCTAGTGATGTAACGAAAAAGACTATTTCATTGACGAGTAATACGGTATATCATACAATATTCTATTTGAAGGATACGGTCATAAAATTGGATGAATACTCCATCACTAGATTCTTGTTCAACGTGTAGTTATTCAAGAATAGACTATCTTAGATATTATATTATGGAATCGCATACTTTCAGGTATAACAGTTCCAAGGCATGCCAAATCTTGCTCATTTTCTTATTCATATTGCAGGAAATCTAATCTGATTTGAAATCACTTTGGTTTAAAATCATAAATAATACTTAAAACCTATGTACCAAAAGTGGATATTATGTCTGATAGGATAGCAAAAGATCGCGACATAGAATTAGAAAACATTATCGGAAACTTGATGATCGCTGAATATCAGGTCGATAAACTGCAATCTAGATTGAGTGAGAGGGTAGGAGGTTTAGGATCAGGAAGTAACAAAAAATCCTCTTCATTTGTGTTTAAGAAAAATGATAAATGGTATAGAGTCACACTTTCTGTCGAGGAGATGACTAACATAAATATCATTGATGATGATATGGCATAGATGGATTATTAATGAATCCTCTTGCATAAACATCAATATTACCTAAATATATTAAGTAGGTTTTGTCACCGCATCCTAAACTAATATTCTAGTACCTATTTTAGTATCAGATTCAATTACATTAGCGATGTTAGTAACGCTAGCTCGTATTATCACGGTAGGGATTCTTGATCGTTCTATGATCTTTAAAGCAACCATGTCCATCAGATCGTACTTTCCCGCCATTGAACTATTTTTGCCTAGTACCTCTATGCATTTGTCAACTGTGACTCTCTTGAAGACTTTTGCATGTCGGTTGATATTTGGATCAGAATCATAAATACCATTGACATCTGTCGCGTTCACAAAAATCCGAGCACTAACCTTTTCAGCGACCAATGCAGAAGTTGCATTAGTGCTCTGACCAGGATGTAATCCTCCCAAAATCACTGGTTCTCCTGTCTCGGCTGCAATCGAGACTTCTTCGAGATTTGTAGGTACCTTTGGATAGACATAACTACGTATTGAATGGAGCAGCAACTTGGCGTTAAGTCTCGAAACTTCTATGCCCAATAAATCCAGACTCGCCTCGTCACTCCCAAGTTCCCGTGCAAGATCAATATAATGTCGAGCAATACTTCCTCCTCCTGCAATAACTACCGGTTGTACATGTTTATTCAATTTAGTTATCATCATTCCATAATTCTTAATGGATTTCGACTTTGCATTACTACCAAAAATGCTACCGCTAAGTTTAATGACTACCCTTTTTTTCGTGACCAGTTTATTCATTGTACCTTTGACTCTTTCTTGACCCTTCAACTCGGGTCTCCGAGCACTTTATCGATAGTAGAAGTCACTGCATTTCTGCTCTCAGCAGTTGTGTATATCCGCAACATATCTAAAAATCCTGTGATTGAACTGATGACGGGAAATTCTGAGATAGGCGTATCGTATGCCCATTCCTTGTCTACTAGAGTAATTGAATTAATTTCTTCTTTGGATGGAGTAAGTGGCATTGAAGGTGCTCTAGATGCATCCACAAAAACAGTATTCTCATCGACTCCGGCAACATCGCATATGCGCAGCCTTAACTCTTCAAGTGTTGAGATGCTCATCTTGTTGTACAACCTGTCTTGCTTATGTAAAAATTTTTCATAGACACATTTCAGTAAGCGTCTATCCCGGTAGTCCCTGGCTAACTTTGCTGCATTTTCATCCTTATCTATTGAACAAATCTGATCAAGAGTAATCTCATCGGTTAGGTTAAGGAATTTATCAAGTGAAATCTTTGTAATTTGTAAATAATTATCTGCTTGTGCTAACGAATGGAGTAACATTACTTCAGCCGATCTAACTGTCTTGTGGAAATAGACTGCTTTGAACATCTCGTATCTAGAGATAAGCATTGATTCAAATGAATATAGTGCAGATTTATTAATTGCCAAATGTCCTGTTGCTACCACTTCAAACGAGGCTATTAGCCTATGGTAGTCAATCTTACCGTATTCTGCTCCAGTAAATAGACTATCCCTTGGCAAGTAATCCATGATATCTGCGGATAGGCTGCCGGCAATTATCTCATTTAAGAAACTTGATTTAGATTCGCCAAATGATAGCCTGCATATATCTGCAGGTTTAAACCCATGCTCGCTTAAAACGTCTCCAATTTCACTTTCAAGTATCACTTTTTTCCCCATATCCTCATGTGTCATACTGCACTTACTCTCCAAGACTTCTTCAAAAAGATGGGAAAACGGGCCATGGCCAACATCATGCAGTAGTGCGGCTAACCTCAATTGCTGTATATTGTCTTCGTTTTCGATGAAACCCTTTCTCAGAAGGTTCTCTCCAGCGTACCCAGCAACATGCATAGTCCCTAAAGAATGTTCAAATCGGGAGTGCTGTGCACTGGGATAGACAAGGTGAGCTCCGGCAAGTTGCCTAATCCTTCGCAACCTCTGAAATACCGAAGTATCTATAAGATCTCGCTCCACAGCACTGAAACCGATATATCTATGAACTGGGTCCGTAATTTCGCCAATAAACTTCATGGAGCGTACCTCATAATCGGGGATTGTTCTTTAATAGATTATCTTCGAGACCAACGTCTCGCAATAATGGGCAATTAATATTCTTTCTATTTTATTTTCACTCTTTTTGAGCCTTACGCATTTGTCATTCTTGTAACTTCTTTCAGAAGATCATAGTTGTCAATCGGTTTTTTGAGAATGGTGCAACCTGGAAATTTACGCAAGGCAAAATCAAATACCATCTCTCCCGCAGTTATAAAACACACTTTGATCTTACTATCGATTTTTTGAAGCTTATTGCACAACACAAGCCCATTCATCTTTGGCATCCTGATATCAATCAAGAGAAGATCGTACAAACCTGGTTTGAAATTATCCAGTGCTTCGAATGGATCACTAAAAACATCTACTGAAAATTGATCCTCGAGTACAATCCTCAAAGTAACGTTCACATCGTCCTCATCGTCAACAACCATTATTCTCTTCTTCATTTGATGGCCGTCTGTCATTGCTGCATTTTGATATCGTACGCCACCGCTGAAACCTTCCTCATTACGTTGCCGCAGAGTGTACGAAAACGATGAAGTCGATGTCATTTCGGAGGCAGGTACCAAATAATAATCATTGTAATAGATAAGTATTACCCGCAATTGGGAATTAAACATCGGCAATACTTAACAATACTAACATACGAGCACAAAGTGTAACCGTTTAAAGGCTTTAAATCTCGTGAGTTGACTTAATTAATCATTTTTTAGTTATTTCATGATTGGCTGGCATTGGCATTCCCAAGCTTCCCCAGCTAAATAAGGGGCTCAATCAAGTTAGAGCAGCCTACCAGTGCGGGTTGTAACGCTCGAGATACTTTCGGCCTTCTTTAGTAATAACAAGCTCATTTACGAAATTTCGTTCTACTAAACGAATATCACCTAGAACTGCTAACCATGTCTTAACAAGCTGTCCATCTCCAATGAATCTCTCTACTATCTGATCTTCGTTCTTGCCCTCTGATACACACCTAAGTATGTACAACGCTGATTGAAGCTCAGAGAGTCTATTAATAAGGAATTTCTTTTTATCGTATTCACCACTCTTACTTCCCTTAGCGATATAATACTGAAAGTTGACAGTTATTACGTCTTAAGCTTAATAGCGTTTGAGCAAGTTTTTACCGTAAATTTCCCATGTATTAATCTTCTAAAAGTAGAGATGGTTTCATTGTACTAATGATTGTAAATCATTATTTAATGCCAAATCGAAAAAATAATGCTATTTGCCAACAAATATTCGAAATACTGTTGAACTTTAGTCAAAAAAATATAACAATGTGGCTTAAATGTATAACCTACGAGAATAAATACACGAAACCGAAATCGAATCCCAGATCAATTGAGATACAAAAAGTTTTACAAAATGTCAAGAAATATTGTAAAATTACTGATGACAATAGCGATGAACAGCTCTTAGAGTACATTAATAAAAATACCTCAATTGCCACTCTGGAAACTATCATTTATGGATCAAAACAGATATAGACAGTTTCTGATAAGGCTTGCAAATTATGCACAGAGAATACTCTGACCTTATTTCATCTAATTGTAAAAATAGAATGAGTGAACAATAAGATAATGCTGCTGCATTTGTCTAAACCGCCATGATGATTCTTTCACAAGGCTATATTTCTACTAATTAGTATAAAAGTCGAGATAACTAGCTAGGTTGGATTAGAGAATTACACCTGATTCTATCTAACTACGAAACGGTCTTTATAGTTCCCTTATATTCCTCCAACCCATCCTGAAGCATCTGTTGAGCAATCTTGCGTCCTTCTTCCAAGGTCAATGGCTTGGACTGGGCTTTCGCATAGCCATCGCTATCGCAGATGAACAACATCATCTCGTTTCCTCTAGTCATTGATCCTGCAAGCATTTCTTCACCTACCGGTTCGAATCCTTTATCGGTCTGTTTAATCGTATAAGTGAGCATAGCAAAGCCAGTATAGTTGAATAACTTCATCTGCGCTTCTCTCGATCTCTGAGATCCCAAAAAAGCAGCTTTATGATATTGCATATAATGATAAATCACCTCTTTGGAATTCAACACTGCGGTATATTTGATGAGCCGCCAAGAATTCAAAATGCGTATTATTATAGTTAATCATAAGTCGTAATCCCACTAATTGTTTTTCACATTCTTGTCATGTGTAGTTGAAGTAGTGTTAGTATTTGTCATATCGATTAAAGATTTTAATGATCTGTACCTATTATAGTCATTGAGCAGGATCTTTGCCAAATGTTTTGTAATATCTGTAACACTAAGCAAACCACATATTCTATTATCATCCTCTAGAACGACTAGATGCTTGATCTGATTCCGTGTCATGATCCTGGAAGCGGTATCTACCGAATCATAGGCCATGATAGTGATCAACGGTGATGACATTATTTCCTCTACGGGAAATCTACTTGCTGATATGTCTTTTAAGCAAACACGTCTAACTAAATCTTTTTGAGTGACAATGCCAATCGGTATTGTCTTCTTGTCTATCACTATCACAGAACTTATCTTTTTCTTAACCATAATGTCTGCAACGTCTCTGGCTGTATTACCAGATTCTGACGTGATCGTTACTGTATCCTCACTAGACATTATTTCGCTTACTGCGCTCACGGCTATCATATAGCTTATATGCCTTTTTTAAATTACTGGATGTTCCCCCTCTCCTTACAATAGGCAGTATGAATTCTTATATACTGCGTTAGGTTTGTTAGCCGTCAGGTTTATCTCGTGCGCCAAGCAACCTTTTCTACGATCTCTTAGACTTTTAATGTTCTTTTATTTACTACTTATTTTCATTCAAATCATGTCTGATGGTTGCCGATCAGTAATAAACACGTGAATAGTATTGCATTTCTTCTTCATTAATCAAAATTTTTAGATGACAATCCCTGCATAGCATATACTTTGATGAGGCAGGAAGTTCTTTCTTGCATTTACTGCAGAATTTTCGTAGCATTCAAAAAATGTATAATCACTATCTGGATTTAACTCTATGTAGATGCTATACGATGCTGTGCAAAGTAATGGCATTATTGCATTATTTATAAAATGAAGACAAGGAGGAATCAGTTAAACATTCTTATTATTTGTTGCACAACATCATGTGAGAAAACGGTAAAACAAGCGATAAGTGATGTTCCTCGTTACTAATACACGCATCCACAAGATTTTATAACAACAGATTGGTTGTCAGCGCTTCTATTAATGCATTAAATAAACACTTTGTAATTTTTTAATTACAATATAAACCCGGGACTTTTATACAATTACAATAATTATCCGACTATGGAACTTAGAAGAAGAAGAGGAAAATCATTGTCGTATCAATATTATCTCCATTCGGATTCTCACTCACAAGAAAACAAACTAGCCGATAAAGGGATTAAAGCAAATTATTCTTCAAATGTTCTCTTTCACTCATGTAATTCCCTCTGGATGATCTTCGACGGATCAACTGGCGAAACTATTTGTACTAAATGTGGTGCTGTAATAACTGAAAGGCCGACGACGTGGGAAACTGGCCCAAATTCTAACGAATCATTTGGTAATTCAGTATCGCTTGCTTTTCCTGACAAAGGTCTTTCAACAGTTATCACGAGTGCAAATATCGATGCTTCCGGCTCAACACTAAATCACGATCAGATTCAAAACGTAAACAAGATTAGATATTTAGATAAAGTTTCAAATAATAATAGAACACAAATTAGAAATCTCAAGAATGCATTTGTTACTATGGCCGCCATCAGAGATAAAATGACACTTACAGATCCAGTCATGGAAAGAGCTGCTTACTATTATCGTAAAACGCTTCACAATAAACTCATAAAAGGGAGATCCATTCGGGAAATGGTGGTCGCTTCCATATACGCTTCTTGTAAGGAGATGGAAGTACCTAGAACTTTGAGCGAAATATGTGACGCGGCTAATGCAGATCCCATATTTGCCGGAAAATGTTACAGAACTATGGCAAGAGAGCTAAGAATAAGTCCATCAATTGTAGATTCAACGAAATACATCTCAAAAGTTGCCGACAGCGCCTGTGTCAGCCAGAAAACATACAGAAGAGCCGTAGAAATGTTAGATGTTGTAAAGAAACATGAAATATCCTACGGCAAAGATCCAAAAGCCCTTGCGACTGCAGTTCTTTATGCCGCATGCATAAAAGAAAATGAATCTAAAGTTAGTCAAGCAAAGATAGCAGCAGCGGGGAGCATCAGTGTGGTTACATTGAGGAAAAGATTTTCAGATATTTTAAGAATAATACCAAGGGATAGCAATAGTAATAATTGTGCATAAATGTAGCGGCTAAAAGTCAAGACGTGGTTCAGATTTAATCGAATGCAGGGTTATTACAAAGGGGACAAGACCGTTGTTATTCAGTTCGATCTAGTATCTAGCTTTTCTAGCGGTATCTCCACTTGCTAGGTGTTGGCCGAACGAGATCCAAACCAATCGAATGTTACTTGATTTCCTAGCCGGTTCCTATTGTTACTGGCAACCATATTTTCTAATTCATCTCCGAGTCTGATGCAGAAGAATGCAGTGCGAAAAGCAGTTAAAAAATCATTTTGCCTCGAATAACTTGTTATTCTAGTGGCGATGTGTCACAACACTATTAACTGCCTCAAGAACCAAAATCAGAAGATATGCCACATTTTGGTTTGCTCACAAATCCTTCCAATGAATTATTAAGTGAAATTAAAAATATTCATCGGCTAGGTTTCGAATATGTAGAAATTGCCATCGAAGGGCCAGAAGGGAGTCCTCAGGTATTAATCGATAAACGGCAAGGAATAACAAGACTACTCCAAAAATTTGGATTAAAACCAATTGGTCATACTGTGCCGTGGGCGGACTTAGGATCGGATTATGAGTATATTAGACAAGCATGGATTCTTGAGGCAATGAGAAACATAAAAGCATCTAAGCAAGTTGGAATAAGCCTTGTTAACTTTCATAGTAATATTAACGGAGGAATGTTTAAAGGTGAAAAAAGACGGAGGCTTTTGGACAATTGGATCAAAAGCCTTCGCGAAATTGTCAGATATGCAAATTCTTATGGCATTCAGACAATGTTAGAAAATGTTCCTCTTTCTAAAGGAGTACATAAGCTTGAAGAATTTAAATACATAGTCGATAATGTGGACGGATTGCTTGTTCATCTAGATGTACCTCATGCATTTACTTCCGCAGGCATGCAGGGAATAATAGAATACATTCATTCGTTTAGAGATAGAATTGCCCACATTCATTGGCACGACAATAATGGAATAAGGGATGAACACCTCCCCATAGGGCGTGGACTTATAGATCATGAGTTAGTAGTCAGAGAATTGAGATCGATAAACTATGCTAGAACCATTACTTTGGAAGTCTTTACGAATAATGCGGAGGCAAAGGCATCCGCAGAAGTGCTGAGAAAGTTGTGGTCAGAAACTTGACAAAGTTTTTTCAACATCTGTCGTACTCGCCAAATATTGCTATTTGCGAAAAGATGAGAAATGGGCTATAGAAATTTCTTGCACTATTCATGCATAACAAGTAATTTTCGAAATTATGATCGGACAATAGGCTTACTGAGGGGGTTCGCTGAGCACGAATCCTGCCAATTCTCGTTAGGCGAAAAGAGGATTCTTCTATAGATTATCTATCCTCAATAAATATACCATTAAAAGCAGATTTATTTCCAAGTAGTTACTTAAAATTTACCTAAATACTTGTGTCTATTTCTAATACTAGACATATAAAAATGAAAAATAGGGATAGAGCGGAAATAAATGCGATGATCCTTGATATTGCAAGCCATGGTAGAGTTACCAAGACAAAGATCATGTATAGAGCGTACTTATCATATAACAAACTCGAAGAATACTTAACCGATCTGGGGGAAAGTGAGCTATTGGAATATGAAGTCGGAGCTCAGACCTATCGTACTACGGAAAAAGGAAAACGTTATCTGGAAATACATGGTAGAATGAATGAACTGATCTCTATCAATAGAGAAGTACCATTCTGACTAGGACTTATAATTGCCATGCTAGATGGCTAGAGCGAAACCATATCATTACCAAACCAAAAATGCCACATAGTGGTGATAGGACAGCATGAAGAATGTTCTTATTATTGATTCCATCTGAACCGAAAACAATATTTTGCTCAAGTGTATACACTATTTGGTAATAATTATTTAAAATAGTACGATACAGTAAAGGTTCAACAGAAAGAGCAAAAGACCACCTTGATGGGATTAGTGGTTTTATGTACTTGATCTGGTTGCCTCCACTGTACTTTTTAACTATGATGGTGAAGGTCTCGTAATCTCTCATGAATCTGGTTTCTGTATAATGTTAAGCCAATTCTCTTTGCGTATGGCTGTCCTTTTGCAAATGATTCGGCCATTTTTTTGACAAACTCTAATTCTACTTGTGGTGGCATTGGCGGGTCGAACGGATCTACATATACCTCTACTATGGTTGGTTTCTTCTCGTTCATCGCTTCATTCAGAATTGGCTTGACCTCATTAGGCTCCATTATAGTATAACCCTTCCCTCCACACGCCTCAGCGAATTTTGCGTAATCTATGGGTGTAAATTCCACGCCAAATTCAGGGTTTCCTAGAAAGGCCATCTGCTCCCAACGGATCATTCCCAATACGTTATTCTTGATTACTATCACTTTGATCGGAAGATTGTATTGAACTGCTGTGGCAAATTCTCCCATTAACATCGTGAAACCGCCATCTCCTACAAATGCAATAGATTGTCTCTTCGGAAAAGCGATCTGGGCTGCGATGGCGTATGGTAGGCCGCATCCCATACTTGCCAAAGTACCAGATAGTGAAAAGAGCATTCCTCTTTTAATATTGATATAGCGAGCTGCCCAACTAGTAATAGTTCCACTATCTACCGAAATTATTGCATCATCATCTAATTCATTTGATAGTATGGTAGCGACATACTGGGGCTTGATCGGCCTATCTTTTCGAGAACCCTGTTCTTCAAGCAGGCTTCTCCATTTTCGCATGGCCCGCTGTTTCGAATCAAGAAAATTAGATTCATTCTTTCTATGCAGCAGCGGGAGAAGTGCGATTAACGTAAGTCTAGAATCACCCACTAATCCCACTTCCACTGGATACCTAGCTCCAATTTTTTCTGGCAAGATGTCAATTTGAATGCCTCTTGCTTGTCCTGGTTTAGGAAGATAATCAATATACGGAAAGGATGTTCCGATCATCAGTAAAGTATCTGCTTCACTCATTGCTTCACTTGCAGGCCCAGTTCCCAGTAGACCAAGCCCCCCTAGACTGTACGGATATTCGTCAGGAATCACTGCTTTGCCTAAGAGCGCTTTTACAACGGGCGCGGCTAAACGCACACAAACGGAAGTCACTTGATCTGTGGCCCCTAGGGCCCCCTGCCCAACTATAACTACAATCTTATCCCCTGCATTTAGGATATTTGCCGCCTTGTCTATTAAGGCCTTATCAGGGATAATATTAGATGTAATAACATCGGATGTGTGACCGGGACTTTATGTCTGGAATATCGATCGGAATCCTGAACATCAATCGGAATTGTCAGATGGCTAACTCCTCGACGACCAAGTGCAGTTCTACATGCTATGTCCACAGCCATTTCTGCATGCTCTGGAGAATCATGTTGTTGTAAACTGCTACGTCAAAAAAAAGCTGTAATAAGTTTACATCTTGCTGGTATCCCGATCCCATCAGATCGGAGTAGGTACTTCCCGTGATAGCCAGTACAGGTGTACTATCGGCTTTGGCATCATACAACCCATTCATAAGATGTATAGCGCCTGGACCTGAAGTAGCAACGCACACACCAAGTCTTCTCGTGTACTTCGCGTATGCACAAGCCATGAAAGCTGCTGATTCCTCATGTCGTACCAAAACGAACCTGACCTTGCTTTGTCGTAGCCTTAGAGATTCCATAAAACCATTGATCCCATCGCCTGGTAAACCAAAGATAGTATCTACGTCCCAATCAATTAGTGCCTCAGCAACAATGTCAGCAGTCCTTAAATTCTCATATTCGCTCATACCAATCAGCCCTACCTGCAATAAAATTTCTTCGAATTACTTGAATTCGCTGAAGCAAATCTAGAGGCCAATTGAATGTCTTTGGCGTAGAGGATTTCATACATCCAGAAAGTTTGTATCCTTACCATGTACTCTCTCTTTCATGTTGAGCAAAATATTATTTACACCTTTATATCAAAAAAATCTGTTATCATTACAGCACCTACAACTGCAGTCGGACAAGGAAATAAGGGATCCTGAGAACCAGCGTTGTAAAAATAAAATAGGCTATCCTCGCTCCGTTCCTGACAATGCTGTAGAGCTGACATATAGCTATTTATTAGATTTATGGCACTACTTATGTTGAATTTCAATGGCCGCCAGCATGTGGAAAGGCAATATATCGTTTGGGCTAGTAAATATTCCTGTCAAACTTTATACAGCAATTGATACCTCAAAGGATATTTCATTTAATCAGCTGGATAGCAAAGGACACAGAATACAGTACAAGAAATGGTGCCCATTAGAGGAAAGGGAGGTGCCATACTCGGAAATAAGAAAAGGGTACGAAATCGCCAAGGATCAATATGTAGTAATTGAGAAGAAAGATCTAGAAAAAATCGCTGTGGAAAGTACGAGGACCATAAATATCAAGGAATTTATCGATGAACAAGAGCTTGATCCGTTATTTGTAGAAAAAAGCTATTACATCGCTCCTGATTCGATAGATAAGAAGAGAAAGAAAGGGAAAGAATCTTCTTCTTCAACCACAACCATTCAAGATAAGGCATATTCTTTACTGGTGAAGGTATTACATGATACAAAGAAAATCGCGATTGGAAAATTAGTACTAAAAGAAGGTGAGAAAGAACATCTAATTGCAATAAGAGCGTACCAAAGGGGTTTTATTATGCACACCTTACATTATATGGATGAAATAAAGCCTGTAGAAGACATTAAAGAGATTTCTGAAGCAAAGGTTCCTGAAATCGACAAAAATGAAATGTCAATGGGCAAATTGTTGGTCGAAAATTTAACAAGCAAAACCTTTGATATATCACGTTACCACGATGAATACGTAGAAGAATTGAAAGACCTAGTAAAGTCCAAAGCGAAAGGTGAAGTACAAGTAGTAAGACAGGCAGTGAAGAACCCTAGGCAAACTCAGGATTTGATTGCAGCATTGAAGGCAAGTTTAGCAAGGCCTACAGCATCCAAGAATACAAAGGAAAGCGAGTGATGCTGACAAGCTTTTGCTATTGAATGTTTTCTATGACTACAATTATTTCATTGTATGAACATGACTGAACCGTAGAAATTACAACAATTTATCTCCATCCAGAATGAAACTAGCTTCTGTAGCCTGATAAGTCATCATCAGTCCTCTAAATTTCAGAAATTAGAAATTGGCGGCTTTGCGCTACTTTCAAAGGACGACTAACCTGGTCTTCTAATTGGAGGTAGTAGGTCAAGAGTGAAGATAAACATAGTAGCTTGGCCTACCACTTCCACCATATTAGCAAATCTAATTATGAGAAGGTATTAGATAATCTTTTCTGTCCTCGGAAAATGAAAATGGGATTGCACATCATTGAACATGCCAAAATTTTAAAACAAACTCATAATCCGTGGCGTACTACCGGTTAATGGACTTCCTTAATCGGCTCCAGAAAGTACCTGCGTAAATCAAGTCACATTTAGCCAACCCGCTAAACTGCAAAAGACATTTGGAACACACATTGACTTACTAATCCGCAAGACACTCGATCCTGTATTACCTCTATTATTTCTTGTTCAAATTAAAAAGGGTAGCTAGTATTGTTGGGCGATTTGGAACAAATCATGAAAATTCACCCCCGAACGCTATCAAGTGCATTCTGGGCATTTCCCCTCATCCGATCTAATAGTACAAAGCTTTCCGTTAGGCTTGAATTGAGAATGAGAATAAACGATCCCACAATTCTTACATCTGTGAAGGTGAGTGCTCTCTCGAAAGAGTTCGGAATTTCTTAACTGTTTGTCTATAACTATCCAAAGGTCATTGTTGTCACTCATTCAAAATCCTTCCACAAGTGTGGATTATTGGCTGCTTTCCATATAAAGATTCACTGAATTTGACTGGAAATTTATAGAATTGCTTTTTGAAAGAATATGAAAATAGATAAACCGATTTTCAGTAACATCGATCCGAAACCTACAATTTGAAATTGATTCGCTGCCTGTTTTGCCGTAAAGTACTGGATAAACTAGTCGTCATTTTCATATAGGAAGAGCTTTTGGAATGCCCTCCCTATTTCATTCTGTTGCGGGTTTTCATATAATATGCCTCTGGAAATATTTTTAGAATGTCAGCAAGTCTCTTTCTTAGAGTCACTATACTAATATTTCCAGCTGTTGCTATTTTTGATTGGCTAATGTTTGCCTCATTCTTTTTTAAACAAGACGCATACAACACTGCAGCAGCTACTGCCTTAGGATCCTTCCCGTGACAAATGGAATTCTTTTTTGCAACACTCAACATGTTTACTGCTTCTCTATAAGTTTGTTGACTAATTTGTGCATTGGTTGATATTTTGGAAATGTACGATGTAGCATCGACTATAGTAGGGCTAATCCTTAATTTCCTAGACATTACTCTGTAGCATCTACCTGAGAAAATTGGCTCCGCGTTTGCCGCATAAGATATCTCTTGCAATGTTCTTGGGACATTCATTTCTTTACATACGGCATAAATACTTGCTACAACCATTTCTTTTATTGCTCTTCCTTTGATTAATTTGCTATCAAATGCTTTTCGATAATAATATGCGGCTCTTTCTATGACGGGATTGGTCAGCCCCAATTTATCGGTAACTGTCGACATGATCGCAAATGCATTCTTAAAATTTCTCAGGTTATTCTTGTTATTGCCCCAAATTTTGTCCAAGTATCTAATCTTGTTACTTGTTGTAATCTGTTCCTGATTTAAGAGAGTGCCATTCGCATCAGTATTGGAGTAGGTTATAACAGTTGACAAACCCTTGTCAGGGAAAACAAGTGATGATGGCATGCCTGATCTACTTTTCGCGTTTATATCACTTACTGGCATTTCCTGCTTATCCAAAACAACCGTACCGCAGGTTGTACAGATTATTTCACCAGTTAAACCATCGAAAATTGTCCCGTCACTCTTGCAAGACGGACATATGCGAGAATTGGTATTAACCTCAAGAGCACCTTGCCGCTCACTATCATGAACATTAGTGGCGGGATATTCATATAGAATATATTTCCCGTGTTGTATAGATTGCTTATTCATTGCAACAATTTAGCTTATCTTTTATAAAAAACGTGTGTGTTTTGTGTAATTTAATGAATCAAATACGTTAAATAACTCTGGTGTAATTAAACAAGTACAATGTATGTCCCGGGAGTGGATAGGTAGGTGACCCTTTCATGAAGACAGCTGCCAAAAGACGAAAGTCTGCTACCGAAGGTGTGACCTTCAGACTTCCCTCCGATAACCTAGAGCAATTGTGCAAGGAGGCCGAAACAAGACAGATTAGCGTTAATACACTTGTAAACCAAATTATTAACGAACACCTAGATTGGCATCTCTATGCAGCTCAAGCCAAACTCTATTATGTACCAAAACCATTCATTTCAAGAGTTCTTGAAAAGTTTACCGAACAACAATTGGCAGAATTAGCGGAAGCGAGCGCAAAGAAGGATTTTGTGGATATTGGCTTACTATTACGGGGAGAATTTACGATTTCCTCCTTCCTTAGTATCTTGGAAAATTGGTCTAGAATTTCCGACATACCTTACAGGACCGAAGAAAATGAAACTACTCAAAAGATCATAATTGAGCACAATATG
>JAATVP010000079.1 GCA_014523625.1 Nitrososphaerales archaeon TH5896 | reverse complement strand
GTTTAGGGTGTCTACTGATGGTGGTACAAGTTTCTCAGATAAGAGTAATCTCAGCAATACAAATGATTCAGAATCAGAGAGAGTGGAATTAGACTCAGATGGAGAGAGTGTGATAGTAACATGGTGGGAAACAAATCAGACAAATGAAATACCAATTATGAGAGTTAGCAATGACAATGGAGAAACATTTGGACCTATATTGAGATTAGGGGCTAATGGAACTATTGGAGAGGATGAAGATTAGGATGGATGTCATGTTTTATGAATTTCATTCAGCACCATCGCCATATACTCTTTTATATCACTATCAGTCATCGAAGCTTCAACCCCGGTCTTTCCAGTTAGCACATCCGCATGCTTCTTTGCAATCTTTAAAACAGTTGATTGCAGTTTCTGTTCCATATGAGCTGATCCTACAATATCCAGAAACTTTGCTTGGTCAGTTAAAGACTTTCTAATAGAAAGTCGCAGTGTCGTATCTTGAGAAACAGTAATTGCTGAAGAATATAAGCCAACATAAATCAAAAAGCAAGATAATCCGGTAAAAGAGACAGAAACAATTCCATATGGCGGGTATGCAGCTTGTGCGGCAGTAGCAGTTCCGGCAATGTAAAAGAGAACAAATCCATATGCTGCAATTATCATATGCTTTCTGAGACTGTATTTTCGTAAAGTTCTAGCCACAGACAAGAATGCCGCTCCAAATATGATTCCTGATAGAATTGCAGCCATTGAAAAAATAATAATAGTGGTCACTGCATCTACATTCTCAGATGGAGTAAAATAACCCAAGATGAAGAGTGGAAATGTAATGAGATAGTATATCATAGCCGCACCCATAATAATCCAAAACTTGATCTTGCCTAATTTTATAATATACGGGTACAACATCTTAACGGTTCCAATCCAAGTAAGAACGTATGCGACGGTACTAACTATTTCGAAGACTGTATTAATCTGGTCGAGTATTGATTCAATATTAAATTCTGGAAAGTATGCAATATCAGATGATGATATTACTGTCTTCTGTTGTGTTAACATTACAAAGTACGTGGCTATTCCTGTTATCCCATTTATTACATATGCTATCATAGATAGAGAAAATATTAACACCATAACATCTTTATTTGAAAATCTGTACCAAGAGAAAAATGCTTTAGCTAATAGAGCCAAAGTTACAATCCAAAGACCGTAGCTAATGGCATAAGTGACATAAAGAGATACGATGTTATATTCATGTATGAATATAATCTGTAATATAACAAGTGCGATCACAGCTACAAGTATGTACTGCCCAATAGATGCTCCTGTTTGTAATAGCTGAAGATGCGATATCCTATCTTTGGTTTCTTTGTTTAATTGCTTGACATAGTTCAAAATCAAATATTGAGTAACTGCAAATATCACTGTGATTACTACAAACACAGAAACACCGCTCCAAGAAGAGATTTGCTCAGGAATAAAATCAGCTATATTGCCAATTAGAAAGTCAATTGTAATGGCAACTGTCACGACTAACATGAGAGTGAAAAGTTTTTTATCACTATCAAATTTCAAATACGTAGTGACTGGTTTGATTTGGCGCATTAGTATATTAGATTCGTGTTAATAGATTGAAATAGAAAAAGCTTTCAGTTGATGGATATGAATGACAGGCCGTAACCCCCCGTCCAGATCAATCGACTATCTCAGCCCCACGAATCAAATATTACCGCTTAGAAAATCAAAATACGTTATGGTAAAGAGATAACCCAGATGTAGAATGGAGATAGCTATTATGACGCAACTAAATATACGCAAAAGTAAAGACAAAGAGAAATTAGTGAGTCACTGGTGAAGATAAGCATGAATGGGTTGAAAAGAATAGAAAAAACAGCATATGAGATATGTAACGATCTGACAGTACAATCATATAAAATTGAATGACCATCGATTCTGCTAAGAGATAGATGAAATATACTTAAAAACAAAGCGAAAGCAGAACATGGATATTGAAAAAAGAATTGCTTAAATTTACGTTGGCCATTTTTGGATTTTTTGCTCTAATCGAAATTGCGTATTTAGTAAATCATCACTTTCGCTTTGGATCTTGAAATGAAAAAGACATCTTACAGATTTTGTCATTGAATTAATGATGCTGCAGTATTGGGCTATTGAAAGACATCTCGATGCCATTACATCTAAATTAAAACCAGCTTTTCGGACAATTCTAGATGATATTAAAGCTAGAAAAGAAAATTTGGGAAGACCATGATATTAGTTAGTTACTTAGATTTACAAAATGATATGAAGTAATATCTTAATTGACTACAGAAACGTACATTTGTCTGCATTTAAAAAGATGAAAGAAGCTCTATAAACGCAGTAGTTAATGGGAAGTCCAATCCGACCCGGGCTAACTCTTTGCCCGCTTTGACGCTTTGACCTACTTTCACCGTTGCACTGTGATAGCTTAAATGATCGAATCTTGAGTATTCTTCATTTGAATGCATAATCACAATAAAGTTTGAATGATTCCATTACATTGGGTTGGTTCCACCAATATCAGAGTCGTCTTTAACGCACAACATCAGAGTTTGCAGCTAACAGACAAAAAGAAGTCTATAGATAGGACTGTGTTAGCTTGTGACATTGCAGTGTAACTGTTGATGCCTGATAGGTATTTCTGCACTGCAAGAAATTCTAATCTTTCTTTTTTATTAACTCCAAAAATGTTGCAGCGGCATTAGCGTGGATATAGGATTCTACAAGTTGTTCATAGTTTCCGGCTTCTTTGGATACACGAGCAATATCCATATACTTTTTGAATACTTCTTTCAGTCTTTGTTCAGCTTCTGCATCTGCTATAAATTCGGCCGCAAAGTCAGTTAACTGAGTTCTCATATCATCGCTCATATGAAGTCATGTTGCATATCCTATTTCAGTATTGACAATTTGAAGATATTACCAATCGGTCACTGGAATTTATCGCCTAGATAATTATGACTTGCAGGTTGACGGGAGGAAAGCCTATTTGAATTGCTTCCCAGATGTTCTAGAATCTGAGAAACTGTTAATTCTTGTCTTAAGAGCAGCTGTTGTCTACTCATGTGAATGCACTATAATTAACAAGCTATTAGAGAATTGTCTGATGGATACGGTTGTCACTTGACATCAGTCTAACTTATTGTACTTGCAACTATCTCAATTAGATCAGCTACTTGAATTGGCTTTTCTATATATTTTTACAATGTACTTGTTTTCTTCTAATTCTTTCACGAATGCACTATCCAGATTATATGCAGAAATAAGAATTATTTTAGTTTCGTTATACTGTTTTATTGTACGAGCAACAGAATCACCCATCATGTCACCCAATCTGTAATCTAATAGTATGAGATGTACTTTGTTTCCCCGATTCTTTTCTTCTAAGAATCTGTTAATACACTCTTCACCAGAACTAGCCAAAATTACATTGTATTTCGACTCGAGAGCCAGCTCAAATACTTGAAGCAGATCTTGCTCATCATCGCATATCACGACAGTCTTCTTCTGTCCGTAACTCATTAAGAGTCACAATTAGTTAGGCATTATAGTAATATGAACTAATGTGTTATTCTATGGGTTAATCTAGTTTTTTTCTTTTAGCGCATACTCAAACATTCTGCTTTAGTTAATTTTCATTTCTCCAGTCTTCAATTTCAACAAGTTTTAAAAACAAAATAAACAAATTAACCAACATACAGGTTTTATCCTAGAATCAAATGATGCCAGAGCTTTAGGCTGTCCTGGATGGGCTATTGAAAGACATCTGTATTCTATTTAAACTAAAGCTAATATTTCAAAAAATTTAGATAATACTAAGCCAAAGAAGAAAATTTGGAAAGACCAAAATGCCTATTTTTGGTACACAAAAAACACATATATTCTCTATAGAGCCTAATAAGCAGCTTATGAAATCCAAATACAACAATAGTATACTTCAGTATTCGGCATTAGTATTTGGGCTTTCCACTTTATCTCCTGCCAACTGAGCTTTATGGAACCATAATCTCCTGTGACCCGTCTAATTTAACTGATTGTGACGATGACGAGAAAATATCATCATCACTTTCTTCTAATCCAGCTGCTGCGGGGGATGATACTCAATCCGATAACACTGAGGTACCATTAGTACTCCCAGATATTTCTCCTACTGATCAAGATCTAAGTGCACCCACAACTGATACGGATCTAGATGCATCTGATACTGATTCAGGAAATAATAATGCTAACAGTGATGATTCTGAAAATAGTGCAGATAGTGATGACACTAATAGAGACAATGAGCAAGAAAATGATGATGAAGATTCAGAAAATAATGAAGAGTCATCTAGTGGTGATGATGGACGTACGTTACTTCCATTCCCCTAGGCCATAATAACTCTTAAGACTTATGAATATGTGATTTTATTCTTTCTTTCATCTCAGGCGTCATGATATCTTCTTCCGTGTAACCATGATCTTTAACAGCATGTTCTGCAGCATTTTTCATAAGTTCTTCTTCTGTCTCTCCCTGTACTATACAATCACAATTCTGCCCGACGTCACGACATGTGATCGACAACATGGAGATTGATAGCAGAACATTTTACTTAAACTTGTCTAACATGTCCAGCCTGGATCGGCTGGTCTTTTGCCAACTTTGTCCAGAAAATCAGCTATCTCATCGAATGTCTTGCCAGAATCATTCAACTGAGCAATAAATTCAATTTGAAGACCCGCATTCTTCAACAAATGTAAAGTACAGATTAAGCTTCTAACTATACCAAAAAAATCACAGCCGTTCCACCCATAGTAAGACATTAAAACACCGGCTGCACATCTACCATTTCGCCCATCAGTATACCATCCAGTAATCTGTGTAAACTGCTTTCCATAAACACGCAGAATCTGAGAAACAGTCAGTCCTGGTTGTTGTTGGAAGTTAATCAATTTCTTCTCTAAAGCCGCTATTTGACTACAAATCTTATCTTGGTTAATTCAGATTTATATTATATTTTTTCGATAATTAACCAGGTACAAAATGCGGCCGCGATTTTATAGCTTTCAGCTTTCAGAATATGAACTGACTGTGATTAGATATTATAAAAGTTCTAGTTGTCATACAGATCGTTAAGAGTAATCAAGTAAAAAAGAGGTATTGGGACTTTTTAATTTTAATCGCCACCATGGCGATCTTCTCCACTACTTTTGGACGCCGCTTAGTACTACTCCGTTGTCTTCGCCCTGAACTTGTGAGTCAATGTTTTGGCAGAAGACATACATTGGTAGTTTATCATTGCCACACGCGTTGGCTTGCGATATTACTTGGTTCTTTCCATATTTCTTCTTCCCTGCGAATGCGTCATCTGTTGCTAATGCTGTTGCTCCAATGAGCATGACAGCCATTGCTGCTACAATTACCATATATTTCGAATTCATTTGGCAGCTTAAACGAAGTTTGAATTTATTTGCATTGAGCAAAATCGGGCTCTCATTTATATCAGATATTTTTTCAGTTAGATAGTAACAAAATTGCTGCAGTTAGATGTGGCCGTGAGATAGTTGTGCTAGTTGAAATACAGAACTAGCACGAACGGCAGGCATAGACGCGACAACTATCCGACACGACAGAAATGAATACCACATATACTATATAATTAATAGTTAATATGACATCAGATCAATCTAAATACTAAAATATTATCTGCTCTTGTAG
>JAATVP010000078.1 GCA_014523625.1 Nitrososphaerales archaeon TH5896 | reverse complement strand
TGCTGTACCCCTGCGTTATTTACCAAAACATCTATCCTACTATAGTTCTTGATAGTTTCTTCGATCAATCGAACACAATCAGCCTCTTTGGAGATATCAGCTTCTATCGGAATTGAATTACAGCCTAAAGTTCTGATTTCCTCAGACACAGCC
The DNA here is from genome assembly GCA_014523625.1 of Nitrososphaerales archaeon TH5896. Taxonomy (GTDB): domain Archaea; phylum Thermoproteota; class Nitrososphaeria; order Nitrososphaerales; family Nitrososphaeraceae; genus TH5896. The sequence continues at coordinate 8,740 of JAATVP010000078.1, read as the reverse complement.
TGTGCCTCTTGCAGTTTTCTGGCATTTGTGACTACTGCAAAATATTCGCCAGACTTTGCGAATGCGATAGCTATGGCCTTTCCGATTCCTTTACTGGATCCTGTTACGACTCCGATTTTTTTATTCATAAGTCACAAATCAGTTGTTTATCCTAAATTAGTAACTATTTATGTCTTTATGCCGAAGGGTATTGTAAAGTCAATCTTATAAATTATGAACTTCTTAGAGACTGTGTCAAGTTACCATATAATTATTTTGGATTAACAGCAACAACTCCCTTTTGTTCACTATCGAATCGCAGTTATTCTGACTGATGGGACTCATTGAACTAACCATTCTAGTAGTATATCTTTAATTAGATTCATCAGTATGTTCTACCCTGACACTCCGATTTTTTTCCTAAAGAAAATTCAATACTCAAAAAATGTGTTCAGCATTTACGATGATTTTCGTCTAGACTTTAGTTTCATTTTGATCCCATTCTTTGGATTAAGCGTTATGCCCGGTTGAAGCTTGACGCGTTGATTAGGTACAAGCCGCATGCTCCAATAACTTGATATCGTAGCTATTAAGAGAATTCCCTCCTGCCATGCAAATGACTCCCCAACACATCCTCTAATACCTCCTCCAAATGGAAAATAGCTGAACCTAGGCAGATGCATCTTAAACTCTTCAGTCCATCTATCAGGATCGAATGTTTCTGGATTGTCATAGTACTTCTCATTGTGATGCATCACGTACTGGCTGAACATAAGCGATGAACCCTTTGGAATCGTATATCCTCCCAAAGGATAGTCGTTTATTGCGAATCTGCCCATTGTCCATACTGGAGGATACAATCTCATTGATTCTCTAAGCACTTTTTCAACATATTTCAGTTTAGGCAGATCGGAAATTGATGGTTGCTTATTATCTTCTCCATTTCCGCCCAGGACTTGATCAATTTCTTCAAAAACCCTCCGCTCAATCTGTGGGTTCTGTGAAAGAAGGTAGTACGTCCAAGTTAACGCATTTGATGTTGTTTCATGACCGGCGATCAGTATCGTTATAATTTCGTCACGCAACTGAGTATCTGTCATAGTACTACCATCATCGGCTTGAACAATTATGAGCTTAGAGAGCAAATCCTCTCCTGGAGGGGATTTATCTTTTGCTCTACTCTCTATCTCTTTTCTTCTTTCAGATATTAGTCCATAAACTATAGTATTGAGCGTTTTTCCTGCATTCCTAGACTGTGCGACCTTAGGGAGAAAGGGAACACGGTCCAAGATTTGACCTAGAGGATGCTGCAATCTGCTAGAGTATTTTTTTGTGATCTCAAATTCATTCCCAAAGTCTTTTGCTTGTTTAGATTCCATTTCATAATCCATAACCGATTTACAGATTATGGATAGGGTAACTTTCATAAGTTCAGAATGGATGTTTACTACCGAGCCATTTTTCCACCCCTGAATCATACGAAGAGCCCGGTCAGTCATTATGGCACCATATGAAGATATTTTTTTTGGAAGGAACAATGGCTGGATCAGCTTTCTCTGACTTTTATGGAATTCCCCTTCACTAGTAACTAAACCTTCCCCGAGTAACCGCTTCGCGATTTGAAGTCTAGGACCTTTACTAAAATTACTATAATCATATATCAAAATTTTTTCAATATAATCTGGATTGTTGATTAGGTATACATGCATGCGGCCCAATTTGAAATGCGATAGCTCTCCATATTCTTCTGCTATTTTTGAAAGAGTATTAATAGGATCTTTAACAATACTGCGTACCATCTTTCCAGGAATGTGTGATGAAGGTCCTGGAGGGAACTCTATACTAGATTTTTGCATCAATTTTGAATTAATGCGCTTCTATTTAAGTATCTTCTACCGCTTATTTCATTGAAAGATTCTCGCTCAAGTAAGAATACCGTTGAATAATAAGGACTAACATTGGGCAAGCAATTTAAAATCAAACAAAGTTTACTTGTAGCTAAGATTCTGAATATGTATATTAGATTTCGTTTGCGTGTTATGCTCCTTTCGCTCCTCAATGATGATGTAACCGGATCCTATTGTACAGCACGAAACCACTTGAGTGAGTCATATTCGAGCAATACTAGATGGCCTAATGGTTCAGCCTATTTATATAGTCGCATTCTCCTCACATCTCCTGCATAAATAACATCATAGTTGCGAAAAAGCTTATTGAGATCTATCCCTAGTTCTAGCCAGAGGATAGATGAGATGATAAAGATAAACACTTGAACCTAAATGAATAGGTTATTATCAGAAGCATCATCTAACTATGCCTAAAAATTCCAAGAAAAATAGCATAAATCTAAGCACAAATTGTGATATTGTAAGGCTAAACAAAGATCTACTGTTACAACTCGCAGTAGTACTAGCTATTTTCTGATTACGGAAAGAATTTTTCTAGCCTGGCTTCTAGGTAGTGTTATTATACACTTGCAATAGTCTCCAATACCATGAACAAGGTTAGTTGTTTCCCGTGAATCAGATTATATGACACTTTACACTACTTTTTTTCCTTGTTTAATCGCTAGATTATCCAGTAATACGTACTATTCCCAAGTCCTTTTCCCTCGGATATTCTCACGTTATTACTATGCTGATAAACAATACAATTATTCATAACTTATTCTTGACTAAGGTGACAATACTTCTAACAATATTAGACGTATCGTCTATCTTGGTCAAACCAGTTGCGAAATGGGGCTTGCCTCCGCCCCTTCCAACTATTTCCTTAACTATTCTGTTACAATCGATATCTTTTAATGATTCATTTGCGGCTACGACGATTGTCGCAGTGGGTTCGGATTCGGGATTATTATTACTTTCAGCGCTGTGCGTGTTCGCGATAATTACAACTGCTTTGCCATTGGCAATCTTCTTATCTGCGAATGCTCGAATTTCTGAATCCATCAAGTCGTCGAAAATGCCGTGATATAAGGTTATACTATTCTTCTCAACAGAGTAAGGTTGTATAGCGTCAAGACTCTTTCTGCTGTAATTCTTTAAATCCCTCAATAATTTTTCATTCTGGTTCTTGATCTTCTTCACTGTATTCTCAACGCTATTAATATTGGCACCTGTTTCGTTACATATATTTAGTAACTTCTGCAATGTATGTTTGGCGACTTCCCTAGCTTGTAAGCCTACGGAAAAATCTATTTCAGTTATATTACCGCTATTAGACACTCTTGTAACCAAAAAGAAGTCACATTCGGTAAGATTGGTTACATGATCCTTGGCACACGCAGCAAGATCGTGGTTTTCTATTTCAATAACTGTTACTTGCTGAGGTCCAACTATGCGTTCTTCATTTGCTCGTAGTGACGGGAAATGCTTCTTTGCTTCTTCTAGTGATGAAAAAGTATGTGACATGATCTTTCTTCCTGTTTTAATAAGTTGATTTACATTTTCTTGAGCTTGCATGATTAATCCTAGTTCCATATCAGGAACTGTTTTGATGAAGGCTGTATTGTTCATCTCGCGGTGTTCTACTTTCACTACGCTTAATGTATGGCCTACTAAATTTTGAAGTGCGCCAACAAAAGCGTGTTCTGCTGTGTGTGCGCGCGCAAAAGCAAATTCGGGAGATTCCTGCATCTATGCTCTAATCCTAAACTTAGGATGTGATTGCACATATATAGAAATTCAGAACTTCCTGAAATAGGCATTGATTGGTAGTAGTGGACGAGCGATTGAGCCATATCAACAACAGCAACAGCAGGAAGAGGAAAATAGAATCTATCAGGCTTACGACGGATTAACATCTAACTATACAACGAATACTTACCGCAATGCATTCAATCACTTTATCAAAATCACGGTAAAGAATGACAATCTTAGAATCTTGCTGGACACAAAGCAGAGTGTTGTCGAATCCAAAATAATCGACCATATCAAATATCTCAACGAAGTGCAACACCTAGGCTATCTCAGTATTCAAACACATCTTTCAGGCATTCTTCGATTCTTTGTCATGAATGACTATCATCTGAATATCAAGAAGATTAGACGATTCTTACCGGAGGACATAGCAGAAGACATAACGGATAGACCCTATTCTGTGACGGAGATAGAAAAAATCCTAAGTAAAGGCGATGATCGTTCTACGGCTGCCGTCATGCTTATGACATCAACAGGTATGCGCATAGGCGGATTGAGGGAGTTACGTTATGGAGATATCAAGAAAATTGACGAGTTCGGACTATACATGATCTGGGTATACGCCCGATATAGAAAGGATCGCTATTTTACTTTCTGTACTCCAGAATGTGCTGCTGCGATAGATGCTTACCTGGATTATCGTCGCAGGTTTGGGGAGGAGATTAAGGACAAATCTCCTCTTATTAGAGAACAGTTTAACATCGATAACCCTTTCCTTGTCAATGCTCCAAAGTTTCTATCTAGACGTACAATGTCCCACCTTTTTGAGGATGTGCTCAAAAGGGGAGGCATCAACCAGGTCAGACCAGGTCACAAGAAAAGGGAGATTATGACCTCTCACGGACTTCGAAAGTTTTTTTTCAATCAGTGTGAAAAGGCTAACCTCAACTATACTACATTGCAGTTACTCGCAGGTCATAAACTCAGAAAGGTTGATCGCAGTTACAAAAAATCGACTGAGGAGGATATGCTCGCTGAGTACGTTAGGGCTATCCCCTTCTTGACCATTGACCAGACTCAACGACTCAAACAGGAAAATCAAAAGTTAAAGAAGGATTATCTTGCTGAATTAGGTGAGTTAAGAGAGGAGTTTAACGAAATGAAACAGTTACTTGTCCATCTGAGTAAGGACAGTCAGAAGCAGTTAGTTAACGAGTTCTATCAAATGGTTGGGGACAAGGCTGATATCGAGTGGTCATGTGATGATTGACTGATGCCAACCATAGTTAGTTAGAAGGCAGGCCTGGTCATCCTGATTGACTTCTGTCTACTCCAATGAGTGGGGTCTCCGTCTATAGCGTAATACCCTGGGGCAGGTGGAATGATCGCATCATGTATCTCTTGCATCCTCTTGTTGAGTTCACAGGGAGGGATAGTTTTCTTCATTCTTGCTTCTATGCAGGTTGCACACGTGCAAATCTTTTCGGCAGCATCAACGGCCTTCCTATTTTGCTCCATTGCCTTATTGAGTTCTCTAAGATATGCTTGAGTTCTGGGGTCTACCATATTTTGATAGTATAACTAGAGAGTTTAATCTTAAAAACAATGCTTTGTTTATCCCTTTAGCCCTTTCCCTTTATCCCTATCTTAGTCTTCATCTAGGAACTGAACCTTATCATTGACTATCTTTTTGATATCTTCCTCTGGAAACTTCTCTAATACCTTATCATGGATACCCTCATCAAAACAATCTTCTATGTTGTCTATCAGTAGTTTCTTAAATAAGTCAGGTTTGTATGCGTTTAATGCATCTATATCAAATCCTCCACCTTCATCCGATCTAGGTATGCCGTATTCCCTTACCTGATGAGGTAACACGGCTATTCTTTCAAACTTTATTTTATCGAGTATTCCAAATGCCTTTAGTTGCTTCTTTAACTCTAAATCCATATGCCGACCGTATTTATCATCATCACCAAGATACTTGACATATACCCCCTCTCTTCGCTTACGCTCACCAGTTTCAATGTCTGTATAATATAGTTCCCCCTCTAGTTTCTGCACGTATCTGTGTGATGTGGCATCAAGAACTAGACGAGTTTATCTGTGACTGTCCCGCATTCATATTTGAAATGACACAGCCATGTTGTCATATCTTTGCGTGTGCGATACATGAAGGGAGTACTTAGAAATGGCATCACGTAAAACCTACACATGCTTTGTATGCCAGAAAGCAGGACATGAAGTCCAAGTATTTTTGGATGGAAAGGACGAACAAGGACATACAAAATATCTGAATGAAGATATGACTAAGCACACCCATTTAGGAAGTAGTAGTAACCTGCAACAACCTCCACAATCACAACAACAAGCATCTACCACAATAGTAACACAATCAACGAAGGAGGACCGCATACTAAATCTTCTCGGGGACTTGACTATCAAAATAAATCGTGTTATCAAACTCTTAGAAGATTAATGACAAATCACGTTCAAAATGATAAAAAGCAGAGATTCTGCTTTTGATAAAGTCCCGTTTGGCAGTTAAGAAAGGGTTGGATTGAATAAATCAGAATGATATACATAAGGATAAAGAATCTCTCATAGATAAGATTGTTACTATGTGACATATCATGACATGTTTTAAGCCAGTCACAATTTTTCAGCATGTTAATATTTTTAAAGCAAAGAAATACTAGAAAAAGGTAGTAAGAATGGCAAAGGGAAACAGAATGAAAGGCCAAATAGTTCAAGTTGAAGCAGTTCGCTTACAATGCCATCGCTGTAAGGTGTGGTATATTTACCATGGTCGTTCGCGTGAAAGGTCCGTCTGTCCTAAATGCATTACAACTAACATGTTTGACATAGTCACGGAGACTAACGATAAATGAAGATAAAGGGTGCCTTCGCGGACTTAGGATTGAGCCCCCTTCCCCGCGAAGGCAAGCAGTCACGAGTTCTTGCATCCGATAATGATGAAACAGCGCTACGATTAGTGGTAACACCTTTGCAGGCAGCGGTAGTATCGAGGTTGAATGGCATCTCCGCTTGTCGTTTGTATTATTTAGGATGTGATTTCCTCGCTTGAATAGCAATAATACAACCTCCTTCAAGATGAGGACCTGGTAGCCCATAGTGCTACTCGTTATCTCTCATCGGGTGATTCGGCAAGATGCAAATGCTCTCATCATATAATGGATCACAGTCGTAAATACAATCCCGCACATGGTCGATGCATAATCCCAGGCCGTTCATGTAAATCTTACAGACACATGTCGCAAGAGGTTATTGCCTAAATGTCGCTTATCGTCCGTTCTGCAAATCTAAGCGCAGAAAGAAATGATAAGGAAGACAAACCAGTACTTTGCAATCAGAAGAGTTTCAATGAAGCAATAGAAGTCGCCATAAAACTGATTGACAGACTTGACCGTTTCGATAGAATATTTGCACAAGAATGACGTCCACAAATAATAGTAATAATAGTAACAGTACTAATGGACAAAGAAGTACTACTAACATAAAGAAAGAATACATTCAGAAGTTAAGTAACGATAAGGCATTAGCAGAAGCGATACTGATAGGAAGAACTCCATGTCTTGCGATTGTTGACTTTAGCGACCCCGATAATCTTAGGTTCGGTGTCATGGAGTCCCTATCATTTAGCGAGGACACACGATTACTACCAGAACTCTTAAGCAACAGGCCTTATTCATTCAAGGATAAAGAGGAGTTTCAATCATATTGTGAACGAGCGCGAAGTGAAACCCTTGATTCACTCTTCGATAAGACTCTGAGCATATGGAAGAAATACATAGACGCCGATGAGTTTCACCTAAAGATATGTGCCGCTGATACCATTTTTACATATTTCCAGGATAGGATAGGAACAACGCATTACCTCTTTTTCATTGCAGATAATGACGCTGGCAAATCAAACAACCTTAAACTATTCAATATTTTGGCATACCGAAACCTGATGAATACAAGCATGACTCATGCTAACATATACAACTTTCTGGGGCCCAGGGAAGAGGGAGTAGGGACCATATGCATAGATGAGGCCGAGAGCATTGATGAATACCTTGAGATAATGAGCATTCTAAAATCTGGATATACGAAGGGCTTTCCAGTAGTTAGGATGGTCGATACTTCAAACGGAAGGAAGCAAGTCAAGTTTAATACATATTGCTTTAAGGCGTTGGCTGGTGAGAAACTACCCGATGAAATCGAAGCCAGAGGATTCATGCAGCGAACACTCGTCATAAAATGCTTCCCTGGATTTCCGAAGTATGACATCTCAGAAGTAACAGACCCCGCTGGAGATGATGAGTATCAAGACCTGTTACAGGAGTTAAACGAGTTAAGAAACCTGCTTTTCTGTTATAGATTGATACATTTCAAGGACAAAATACCAAATATTAAACTCAATATTCGCAATCGAGAAAAGCAACTCTTCAAACCACTATTAAAAATATTCCAGGATACTACAACGTTTGACATTCTGAGGCCTGTTATCAGCAAGTACATTAACGAGAGGAGGGAGTCAAAGGCTAACTCACTTCATGCATTTCTGTATAGGATACTCAGGGACTTGACGAGAAATAAGGGTACGTTAGAACATGACTTTAGTACTATCTGGGGATTTTTCAAATCGAATGTCGAATGGAGTGATATATCCTTTAAACCTCAGTCTATCGAGACAGTGGAGTTTGGGATAATATCTCAGAAGCAAATCGGTTCAATACTAAAGAATGTTTTCGGTGGCATGCCACCAAAACATAAGGGTTCGACCAGAACCCTAGTCTTTTCACAGCATGTATTGGATAGGATGAAAGACATCTACGAAACCGTTGAGGTTAAGGTCGATTTTGAAATGACTGAAACCTTTGACTTTGGTCTTGGTTCTGGCTCTGGTTCTGGCTCTGGTTCTGGTTCTGGTTCTGGCTCTGGTTCTGGCTCTGATAGTCATGGAACAATGTTCTGTAATGAAGTTGGGGCAGATGGGGCAGATGGGGCACATTCTGGAGGTACGCACACAGATTCATCAGAAAAAGTTTCTGTAGGAAATACAGAAAATAATAATGATAATGATAAAAATCTAGAAGAAATCAATACAGAGT
>JAATVP010000077.1 GCA_014523625.1 Nitrososphaerales archaeon TH5896 | reverse complement strand
GAATGAAGATTCATCTTAGAGTCTTGAAACAAGGGCTTTAATCCTGATTGATAAAAAGATAGTAATGAAGAGAGCTGATAGGAGTTCTTCGAATCAAATCCACAGGCGAGTCCAGATCTAGAGAGCGCGATTTGACAAAGACAAGCTGAACTAGACAGAATGCTATTCTTCATCCAGCATCCAAAGCTAAATATATGTAAAATCAAAAAAAACTCTACTCCTTACTTACTATCCTTGCTCCTTGACTAGGCAAGCACTTTACCGTAGTGCAGGTCAATTCACATTGCTGGAAACCATTTCTCATTGAATTTGCGATCTCCTCTAACTGAACTTCATCAGAAGCGATAGCGACCATTGACGGACCAGCCCCGCTAATGGTAACTGCCAACGCACCTGCAGCTAATGCATTGGCTCTGACATTGTCGAAACAAGGGATCAGGTGCTTACGAGCTGGTTCCACAATAATATCTTCAACACCTCTTGCTATCATATTCACATCTTTTGAAAAGAACCCTGCTACTACGGTAGAAGCATTAGAAAGAGTACGAATAGCATGTCCTAGTAGAACGTTTTCAGGTAACACCTTCCTCGCAAGTTCGGTTTTTTTTGCAGGGACATTTAGCTTTGGAATTGCAAAAACGAGACGCAAATTCTTTGGGGGAGTGATATGGATGAACTCGGGAATTGTTGAGAATGGGCGGATTAAAACAAAACCTCCTAATATTGATGCAGCTACATTATCATAATGTAATGACCCGGCACTAGCTCTCTCACCTTCTGCCGCAAACCGAACCAGATCTGATTTTGGAATGTGAAGGTCGAGGAGGGTATCGAATGCCATAACAGCCGCGGCCGCTGATGCAGCACTACTTCCCATCCCAAAACCAGGGGGGATGTTCTTGTTTATTATAACAAAGAATGATTCCCTAATATCAAATTCCTTGATGATCTTCTGTAAGGCCAGTCCCGCTGAATTCCTACTTACTTCTACTGGAATTGATTTGTGATATTGTCCGGTCATCTCAATCCTAATTTGGAATGAAGGCTCATCATTGATGCCAATAGGATTTTGCGAGCTAATGTTACCATGATCAGGATTTTGAGTAGGAGACCTCTTGATCGTAACATAATCATCGAACGCGTCGACTGCAAGGCCGAATATGTCAAATCCAGGACCAAGATTAGCAGTGGATGAAGGCGCTGCTGCCGTAACCGAATGAAAGGTTAGTTGGTGTTCAGTCATATCTATTTTGCTAAGTAAGGCGGATTTTTCCTCCACCTATTACCATTATTATTCCTATTATTCTTTATTTATTTGCTTTAAAGATATAACAATAACTCATCCAGAAAAATTTTATCTAGTCCTTCCTGTCCTCCCCTTGGCTGACAATCCTTGCAATCGCTGCCACTAAATTGATCATCCCGCTCATCGTAAGGCCTGAAACAGCTATTAGATTTTGTAGAAAATCACCCATTGTCAGCGCTCTTAATACCTCCTTGCTCAACAGGGAATATTCTGCTTCTTTTTCTTGATTTAGACTATCCTCAAGTTTCTTGCTAGAGGAAGCCCATCCAAGTATCTGTGGAAGCTTATCTATGATAAGGTCGCTCTTACTCAGTACGTTTACTTGTGATGTCTTCAACCGCAACATTACAGAGGAGGCAAGCAAAGAGATAGAGACAAAATTTATTGGAGAAGAGACTAGCGTGCCGTCAAATACAAAAATATTTACCTTATCGTCTGCAAGAAAATTCCCTACAAAGTATGGACCGCTAGCTCGAAATGCAAAAAGTTCTATTTGTCCTGGTGTATCTATAACAACAACTTCAGGATTTAGTTCATTTACCTCATTTTGTATTTCTTCCAGATGGGTAGATATGAGATCGCTAGCAATTATTAGGGAGCCATTTGGGCCTAAATTGTAATCCTCCATAATAGCTTTCACATCGACATAATCTCTGACATCTACGTCTGGTTCATATGGAAGACTTTCTGCACCTGGATCCAGGTTTAGAGAAACTGGATATGAGCCGTTGTCAGAATACCACTGCAATAGTCTCGAAGCAAGAACCGACTTCCCGGCCCCGGCCGTTCCAGTGACGAAGATCGAGTCCATGAAAATTTACAAGCGATAGTTTGCTCTGCCATAGTATATTTATGTATACTGGCGGGGAGAACCACATTAGAAGATACTTGTATTCTAACATGATGTGCAAGTCCTTTTCCAACAAGGAGTGATCATGACGAAACAGCATCTTGCAAAATCGAATCCGGTAAAAATCACTCGGGGTTTTTATATGGCCTTATCTTATCAGACGGATGAAATATTTTGAACTGGCGTTTGCTCGCAATCCCCGCAAGCATAGTGCCATTAATCTTGATGGTGTTCTTCACGCATATAACTGTAGAAGACCTCTTGTCAGTAGGGGTTATTCCATTTGTTCTGTCCTCTGCGGCTGTAATCGGAAGGGTCTTGTTACAGGCATATAGATTCAAGTATTTTATTCGTAAATTTATAGGACACGATGTCAGCAGCTTTTCAGCGACGATTTCTGCGAGACTAGGTTCAGAATTTGTATCACAAACGACTCCGTCCTATATTGGCGGTGAGATAGTGAGGATTGCATGGCTGACTCGAAGAGGAGTTCCAGCTGGTAGGGCTGCCTGGATTACAACTATTGAAATAATCTCAGATGTCTTTGTGGGAACCATTTTAGGGATCATTTCTGGAGTGTTTGCAATTCTCAATGGAGGCTATCTTATTGGAGCAATTGTCATATTGCTATCTATTCCCACCCTTACATTCTGGTTTTTGCTTATGTTCTTTTCTGCGAAAAGAAACCTCAAACTTCCTAATCTAATAGAAAAGATTATAGAGAGAATTCTAAGGGGAGAGCGAGGACAAAATCTGGTCACGTCGACGAACAGGGCAATTACAGATCTATGCCAAATGAGCAGAGAAAATTTTACATTCTCTTCACCTGCCATTGTCAAAACATTTGCAATAGGGATAGCGATAACAGTGGTTGCATTTGTTTTACAAGGGATCTCATTTATGGTCTTGGTGAACGCTGTAGGTAACGGGATACCCCCTATAAGCATATTTGATTCTGTTATGGCGACGTCAGCTTCCACGGTATTAGCCACGCTACCCATAACATTGGGAGGATCTGGCTTGGCTGAATTAGGGATCTGGGCATACGTTGCAAATCTAAATTCCATACCCTCCCTACAGGATATCGTTACCGATTCGCACTTGTCTGTAATTGTGGTTTGGAGAATTGCATCATATCATGTTCCCCTAATCATCATGTGGATTGCATTGATGAAGCTCACAATAAACAAAGACGTAGTCTCTTTGCGGAAGAAAAGTTCTAAAGGTAACCTCTCTAATCCAAAGGAAACTAACCGTCACTCTGAGGGTGACAGTCTTGGGTTTAATCTTGGCAAACCCAACAATGGAAAGGGACAATCGTCAATAAGAGACGATTGAAGAAACAATAACGCAGATCGAGCTGGACTGCAAGACCCATTCTAGATCTACTGGCAAAATGAGACCGCGTAGACGCTTTTTACTAGTTTAGATTGTATTGAGAGAATGAGTAATTGTAACGCTAATAAATTTAGTCTGAGTTATCATCATCGGCGTCTGCCGAACTTTCGGTACTCCCAGCTGCTGCATCAGATTCTACGTCCAACATCTGCAGATTTTCCATTTCAAAGCGATATATACTATCCATATCCAAAGCATATTTATTCTTAAGTAGATCAGCTAGCTTTGAGCTTAACGTACCTCTGTACATTTTGATTTTAAATTCATAGACGAAACCCTTCATAAATTCAGATATTTTCATGACAGTTGGAACGTCCAAACCTTCAACTATCGTACGCCCATCGGGCAGAGGTTCATACACTTGTATATCAACTTTATAGTCTTTTTCATATATATCAAGAATGTAACCTGTTCTGGATACGGTTTGAGGATCTTCAAAGCTCACAGATTTAATTTCATCTTCTGCCCACTTGGGGAGCGCCTCTGGTTCATCCTGGGACGTGCGTGCTGCTCTCGTGCTTTTTGCCAACTTGATTACTCTATCGTAATTAACCTAGATAAAAAGCATTGTACTTGGGCTACCATTTTGGTTCGAAAGAACATATTCATGTAAAAGTAAGGGAAAACAAATACAATCCTAGACTTGTCACGCAAACAGGTTTTCAGAAAGTAATACTACGGTAACTTTCACATGACCTTACTGAAGCGACTTCAGTCTATCGATCCCTAGGAAATACAATCGATATCACATTGTCAGTTATTCGTATGTCAGCTCTTCTTTGTAGTATATCATTAGAGAGTTCTGAAACCAGAGTCTGGACGTACAAAGACCATTTGTAGCCCAAATCATGCTGTATGTTGAAATGGTAGGTTCCATTTCTGAGGACGATATTATGTTGCATCCACGACACAGTAAGCCATGTCCTCAAGATTTCCACGAAATCGTCCACATCATGGCTTTCATTCATAAAAATTAAAATATTTTTGAAATTTTCCTTTTCAATCTTCTGAGCCAAATTCATGATTTGGTCGTTTGTTAGCTGGTTAATGACTTCCTTCAGAAAAGGTTTTGTCATTGGGAGTAATCCCATTTTCCGTTCATACCTTTCCCATTGTATATGATTGGAAAAAATTCTTGTTACAAATGCATTTAGGTTTATCTTCTCAAGTTCCGCGTCCTTTCGAAGCTCTTCTAATAGGGCAGTGGGTAATCTGAAAGTAATAGTTTCTGTGGGATGGGTCCTTTTTGCTATTTTGTCTGCTGCGGAGGAGGTAAAGCCTATTTCTCCATTTCTTCCAATAGGTTTCTTTCTGTCCCTGCTGTAGCCACTCAAGGGATATCAATTTCGATCAGGACTGTGACATTAAAAAGATTGTTGTTTTAAGATCGCACAAAAGATGTATGCTTTACTATAGGGTACATAATGCATGCATCAACCTTGATATTAGTTCCGATGAGTTAGCTCGCAAAAAGAAATATGGAACATGTATATCATAATGTTATATTGTGTTATTATAGAATATAATGTATGCAGTTAATTCTAGAAATTGTGTAAACTAGAAACGAATATAACTTGATGGTTGATTAGTTAAATACGATACCTTCACTAGTAGTATTCGCAACAAATTTGAAACCAGATGATTTAAAGAAGATATGGCTCTGTTCTGAATGTGGTATATGCTTTATTTTTACCTCTGATGTTGATGATCATAAGAAATTGGTTGGTCATTCGAAGTATATAAAATACGATATTCCCTGGACCGAGGCAGGAACCTTCGCTACACTCTCGCCCTCCTCATGAAATCGTGAGATCAGTTTCTTCAGTTTGATGAATTTAGTCGAGTAGGATTGGGAGATGAATACTCGTAAAGATTGCAGATAATTATGCACTGCTACTGAGGTATAATGAACTCGAGTTGCATTTTGTACGCATAGCATGCGGTTATTGAGCATTTGTTTAGTCTGCTTTATTTTTCGCATTCATTCGACGGTACGGTCATGATTATATTCGATACTTGCACAAAAATTTATCGATCGTGTCTGACATGTTAAGGAAACTACACTACTTAAAATTGCCTTCAACTCGAACCGTCTGCTAGACATCCTCTAGGTTATTTTGTTGAATCCGTTCTAGGTTTGAATAGATAAGTTTAATGATTTTGTTCTATGTAGTAGCTATGATTTGTAGTTACAATTGGTTCAGGTCGCATCGGTGAGAAATTGAAAAAACCGATGTTAATATTTAAAAAGATATTTGTATAAATACAAACCATAGCTAAATCATACATAAATGTTCTTTTTGTATTATAAATATTGTAAGACACAATGTGGTCACTGTTCCGTAAAAATGAAAAAGAAATTCGAAATTCCCCTATTTCACATTGTAGCGTGCACAGTTCGACTAGAGGATTCGGTGATCACCTAAGAAGCGTCGTTAGGGAAAAAGAAGAGAAGCCAAAATCAATGTACGTTGAAGATGGTCATTTCTACGTTTTGATTATTCTGATCGGATTTATGATAACTTCTCCGTTACCGGCTGCTATTGCACAGTCAGGAGAAGATGATGGCGGTGGCAGTGAAGATGATGGCGGTGGCAGTGAAGATGATGGCGGTGGCAGTGAAGATGATGGCGGTGGCAGTGAAGATGATGGCGGTGGCAGTGAAGATGATAATACCGAGGTGGATGAGGAAGGCAAACAGGCTGACGTAATGATAGAGGCGGGCAACGCACAAGAGATAGATAACACCATAACTCATGACCTCCCATCGTTTGACAGCACTTTGGCTGCTAAGCTCAGTGATCGGAGTGCTCTAGATACGGCTGTTAATACATTAGTTCCTGTCCCACCATTAGGCACTGAAGTTCCTGTCCCACCATTAGGCACTGAAGTTCCTGTCCCACCATTAGGCACTGAAGTTCCTGTCCCACCATTAGGCAACCCACCATTAGGCACTGAAGTTCCTGTCCCACCATTAGGCACTGAAAGTCCACTATCACATGAAGATTCAGAATCCATTTTGAATATGAAAAAAGAAGTGGAAAAAACCGAAGAAATTCTTAACCTTGAAGATGAAAAATTTGTAGATGGTATTATAAACTACGCGAAAGATCGAGTGGAAAAAGACAAAGACATTGATGAAGAGTCTAAACTATTGCTTACCACGCTTACACCTGATGAAACTAAGGCATTGGTGAGTGCGCAGATACAATTTATTGGATATAGCCTACCAGAGATACGAGCAAGTACTACAGTACCAAGTAGCACAGTAGGAGATACTGAACCTCCAGCGCCTATGGGTACTGAAACGCCAATCCCAGAGCAACTTTCTACAGCACCGGTAACGACTCACGACAAATGCGAGAATGGAGCGAATTCAGATAGTGATGATAAGGGCGGTAAATGCCTCCCAGATAATGCATGCAAAAAAGGGTATATCATGAATGACAACAAGAATTGCGTAAAAAAGTCATTTTGTGAAAAGCATCCGGATGATAGCAAGTGTAAATATAAGAACGATAACAAAAATGGAAACGGCAAGGATAGTGACGATAACAATAGCCACGACGGTGGAGGAACAAGAGGAGATGAAATAATGATTCAGAGTGCAAATGCTAATGCGATTGCAAATGCAACTGTTGCTGTAAATACATTGAATGGGACTTATGTATGTTCACTCGAGGGAATCGCAGCAGCAACTCAACAAGCATTTGATTTGTTGAAATATCAAACATGTG
>JAATVP010000076.1 GCA_014523625.1 Nitrososphaerales archaeon TH5896 | reverse complement strand
TTCATAATCTTGATTTCTAAGCCGGAGCCTGTAATACCTAAAACCATATACAACGAGAAATGTTAAATATAAAGCCATCCAATATCCAGTAATATTAGTAGTAGTAGATAGTAGTCATTAGGTAAGACCGCCATGATCTAACTTATTGTATTCGCCACTTGGTCAATCAGATCGCTTAAATGAAATGGCTTTTCAATAAATTTGACTATATAGTTATTTTCCTCCAATTCTTTAAGCAGTATGTAATCCACCTCAAATGCAGAAATCAGAATTATTTTAACTCCATTATACTCTTTAATTTTACGAGCAACAGTATCGCCAGACATATCCTCTAGTCTGTAATCCAATAATATGAGATGAATTTTGTTACCGCGATTTTTTTCTTCTATGAATTTCTTTATACAATCTTCGCCCGAACTGACCAAAATAATATTGTATTTTGGTTTGAGTGCCTGTTCAAATAGGTTAAGCAGCTCTTTGTCATCATCACAAATAATCACTGTTCTCTTTTCTATGTCAAAATGACTCGTGTGACGATCTGACATTAAATTTGTCTTATAGAAAGTAGACAAAGAAAACTAATAAGCATTTTGGCCTGCGATTGGTGCTCTCATCACTATTTAATCTGAAAAGTTGTTATATGATGTTATGTTTAATAGCGCAATTTTTATGATAATAACGTCTTGGTTTTCCACTACTCACAACAGCATGATCTCTAGTGATGATTTCTTTGCAAGAAATACAGCGCCCATTCTGCCTTGATTCAACCATTCTTAATATGCGGTCTATTCTTTCATTTGGATAGATGATTAATGGCAAAACCAATTACCTGAGACTAAGAAATTAGAAGCAAATGAGATTTGCTATTAAATACCCTAGATCAAATACATAACAACTCTTAAGCTGGACACGTTCGACGAATATCCCCAAGCCCATTAGATCAATTATTAGAACTAATACAAATCATCGCATAGCCAAACATTCTTCTTTAGACCATTCCCTCTTGAATGGTGTTATCTTCAGAGTCTTAGGCAATTCATCATACCAACCTATAAGACCGTGACATCTGCTGCACCGAAGCCCCGTTCTTGAGTTGCTTATCCTAAAAAATTCTAAAGTCTTAGACTCATTGGTCCATCGGCTGCAATTACAATCTTCCGTCCAATGCAATATATTGTAATAATCGGCACAAGATATTACAGGATATGATCCATTAGACTACTGAATTAGTACCGGAATTATTACAGTAAGTTCATATAGACTAATTTGGCATCTACAAAATAAAAATGGATGAAGAGATCATCATTTAGTGGTTCTATTCAATGCCATGGTGTTCGCCTTTCTCATGTAGTCCCATCTTCGTGTGAGTGTTATTATGCATGTGCCATATAATAGTCGAGTTTGATAATAATCAACATGTCTAAATCTACTTAACTACTGATTGAGAATGTGTCGGAATCATCTTGTTGGTTCTTTCACTGTTAAATGATACTTTGCTTGTGTGTTGTAATTAATGACGCCGATCGGATCGTGAATACGATAGAGCGTATTACAATGGATTTGTAGATGGATGTGTTACGGTAGAATGAAATACAGAAAAAATCTGTGAAAGGGCAACAGACTCCACTAATAGATAGGGAGAAAAAGAACGTGTTCTTTGGTAGTACAGCTAGCTGGAGAACAAGAAATAATTAAAATGTGTTGAAGGATATCTAGTATCCTGATGAGAAATGTTTGTAGTACTGTGCTGAGTTTCTCAGGATACTGATACATTAATCCATGTCCAGCTGTTTGAAGGACTTAAGAGACAGATATAAGGATTCGAACACTTGAAGTAAACGATTCTAGGATCATTTTGACCCATAGGCCATCAACTTCGTTCACGTCCATAATCATTCACGAATTTCTTCACTTATGCGGTGAAGTGAAAACACCACAGACATTGTAGATGGGGTCGTAAGGCATACAATGATAGGAACGGAAGCAATTGAACCTCTATAGGCTATTACAAATAACTTCCAGCTCACTAAACCTAGATGAATGTACAGATTAGGATAGGATTTATACTGTTTGAAACAGTCTAAGTTTTATAAATTAGCAAGGTCTTAAGAATATCCTTACTTTAATTTGACTTGACTACCATATACATGACTAAAGCAAGACGGTGGCACCATAATATTTTTTGATACTCAAGAAATTTTTTCCGAAACTACCACAAATTTATTATGTAGTTTAAACTCACATCGTGCGGACTAATGATAATTTGAATATCATGTGTCACTGCTTCTAACGATTTATTGTACGAGAATAAGGAAATCTGTACAAGAGTTTATTCTTAGGTGTTTTCTGAATATATGACCTTTGAACAATCAAAAAATGAAAAATAGAAATCTGATTCGTCTTCATTTAGATATCCATGATTATAAGAAAATGATTTTTATAACGCAAGTACTTAATCAAAGAAGGAATCATTTGACAGCTTTCTATTCAAAACAAGAATGGAATAGCGTAGCTCCCGCTTGGCAGAAGTGGTGGAAGACAATCGAAAGGGGTACCGAAGGAGTTAGTAGACGGTTAGTAGAACTCGCAGAGATTAAACCAGGTTCTAGAGTTCTGGACATTGCAACAGGTATAGGAGAACCAGCTCTTACCGCTGCTAATCAAGTAGGTAATAGCGGTCACGTACTGGCTACAGATATTTCCTCACAGATGCTATCTTTTGCTAAACAAAGAGCTATTTCTTTAGGTCTACAAGGTGTGATTGAATTTAAAGAAGGTGATGCAGAAACTATTGACCTATCACCTTCAACGTTTGATGCTGCACTTTGCAGATTTGGACTAATGTTATTTCAAGACTTTAAGGGAAGTTTATCTAATATTTACAGGTCGCTAGTAGAAGGTGGTCATTTTGCGGCTGCTGTTTGGGCTTCACCTGACAAGGTTCCTTTCATTTTCGTACCCATGAATACCGTATTGAAAGAAACAAAGAGTCCGCCACCTCCAACGGGTACCCCTGGACCATTTAGTCTGTCAGACCAAAATAGTCTTAAGAATTCCTACCGCACGTCAGGATTCAAAGATCTTGCTATAGAGAGGATGAATGCGGCTTTTGATTTTGATTCACCTGGTGATTTTACAACCTTTACAATTGAGCAAGGTGGTCCCATTCTTCAAAAAATGCTGGCAGGTCAGACAGATGAAAGAAAAAAAGAAATATTCAATGCAATTAGTAAAGCAGCAGAAAAGTACGTTGACAAAGCTACAGGAAAGGTCAGATTCGAAAATGAAGCTATACTTATTGTTGGTAGAAAATGAATGAATGACTAATTTTGTCAAAGCATTAAGTCCTTTCTAACATTTTCATAATTATCCCATTGTCCTATTAACCCATGTGATATTATTGGTATCAGGATTCAGCGATTTATTCTGTAGAATAACCCTAAGTCCGATATTGATATTTATTCAAAACTTCACAAAATAGTCAATGGAAGAAAGCCTATTACTATTTGCAAATTGCTAATTATAATTCAAGATATTCTTTAGAGAGCATGCTAATCTTTTTATCAGTCTTATTTTTCATTCTCCTTATCAAAACTCCATTATCCCATTTCTCGGTATAGGATCTGGTAACATCCTCAATGTGATTGGAAGAAAATGCTATGACGTGTTCATATTCCTTACTCCAATTCTGCTCATAATAATGAGGATGGTTGAAAGAAATCGGGTATTCTAAGGTTGAATCTATGTGTATCCATTTTGATCTAATGTACGTCTCGTTCCAGCAATGATCTAAATAGTCATGTACAATTCTAGTCGGAAATGACAATGAATTTAAGATAGCCCCAAAAAGCATCGACCATTCACTACATCTTCCAATCTGAGTATCCGCAATTTTTTTAATTTCACCGTATCGCGGAAAAACAATTTTCGAACCGCACTTGATACATTCATAGATCTCTGTAGCTCTTACTTTCCATGAATTACCTGGTAAAAGTTGAAGCTTCATTTGCACATTGCACACATTACATTGCAAATTCTTCGGCATCCATTTCATAAAGTCATTTTTAAACCACTGAAGTAGAATTCTGAAAGGTTGATCTTCTTGATAGTTGTTACTATTAAATTGTGACAGCACATTCTGTGGGATCATATGATTTACATATGTAAGAATTTCATTATCGCCGTACTGCTTTGATATTGCTTTATATAGTATGAAGTTCATATATGCGCTAGCAAGCAAATTTATTTTTGGACACCTACTTTAATTCAAGACATCTACGTAGAAATAAGGTTTTAGTTTGTGTAGGCTCGCATAAATATTACTATCATCTATTAATAGTCATAGTTATATGACTTTAGAAAATGATTATAAACTCACCGCACAAGAAGTCTACCGCCGTTTCATTTCTTCTTTACCTTCAGTAGTAACTAGAGAGTAATATCATAGATGGCTGCATTATTTTATGGATTGGTTGCAGATTGACAGGGAAGAATATGATAGACTACTCGATTATGATCCTCCGGATCTTACAGTCGAAAATCATTGCTTATGTTATATGGATGAAAGATGAGAAAAAACTATCATCATCTAGTATCAAGATTCGAATAGCAGCAGTTCATCATTTCTATGATATGGCCTCATGAGGGTCATTAAATGTATCAGCTTCGATCCCATGGTACTCTAAGGACATTCTATAAAACAAAGTAAGGTCGAATTCGTCATCCACAACCATTATTCTTTTTCCTTTAATTTTTAAATTCATGAACTACACTACACCTCTTATCCCTCAATTCTAATCTTGATAAGGTAGTGTGAAACCCAATATTGTTCCTTTACCATCTAAGATATTATTTTCGGCCCATATTTTACCTCCATGGGCTTCGATTATGCTCTTCGAGATATACAATCCTAAGCCTGTACCTCTTTGAGATTTCGTAGCGAACCTTGAAAATAGCCTTGGCATAATTTCAGGACTGATTCCTATGCCAGTATCTTTTACGGTAATGAGAACCTTATTCTTTTTGTCACGAGCTATATTAAATGATATATAACCTTCATTTGTAAATTGAATCGAATTACTTAAGAGATTACAAATAACTTGGGTTATTCTTTCCCTGTCTGCATTTACGATAATGGGATTGTTATTTGGATTATTATTGTACATTAATTCAACCTTGTTATTGGTACTGTCTTTAATCCTGTCTTTGTAGTCTTCTATAATACTAGGTATTAAATCGCGGATGTCAAATCGCTTCTTCTCTAGCTTTAATGTCTGACTCTCGATTCTTATTATAGTACACATGACGGTCCTTGGAAAGGAATAAAGAGAAACAAAGAAAATTTTATCAGCAATTAGTCATAATAGTAAATGGCATTTATTAGCTTCAAGGCAAATTATGAAAAATATTGCCTTCGGACCCAAATCTCAGATTGAACTAGATCAATTCAAGAGAAGTCTAAATCACAATAGATTATTGAAGCATCATTCTTGCTCCTTTCCTTCAGGTAATCCAGATTCGAGATGGAATTGATGTATGTGTTTTGATAAATCATCCTTATCTTCAAATTTGGATTTGCAATAAGGACACACGATACTTATCTTATTCTCAATTGCTTTTCCCGGAAAAGGAGATTCGATTTCAGCCAGATCAACGCTTTCACTTGGCAAGTTTCCTACTACAGTCATAAGAGTTACAGAATCTATAGGAATATTCACATAAGTATCATTAGAATCGCTATGATCTTCTCTATCGTGTTTCAGTCCCACGGACTCAGAAATTGGCACCTTCTCAGTTACCAATAGTCTTCTAATATGTTTATTTCGCATTAGAGATATCGCATCTTTGACTGAAACATTTCTATCTATTGTAATTATTGGAGAGCTCATTACATCTTTGAGTGCAGCCTTATACGGACCTTTATTTTGGCCGACTACCTTATATAATATATCTCTTTCAGTAACAATTCCAACAATAGTCTTATGATGAATTAGACGCTCATCATTTTTATGCGTTACTTGT
>JAATVP010000075.1 GCA_014523625.1 Nitrososphaerales archaeon TH5896 | reverse complement strand
TATTAAACATTCGACGGTGCTGTCATCATATTCAGCGTTCTTGTATTTTTCCTTACCCCGTACAACTTGAAAATGCTCTGCTTTATTATCCAAGCCAGTATTTCTTGGTACCCATTGTGACTGTAATCTATAAAACAGTTTATAGATCAAATTTCGAAGAAGCCAATCTGAACATATGTCAATTTACAATATTAGTTCACTAATATAGAATTAATCCATTAATTGCTCACAAAAAATCTGAATTTATGGCACATCTTAGGATAAGAACTTAAAATCGAAATAAAATATTCACAATTTTGTCAAATTCGTTCAAAAATTAGAGTAAGTATTAAATAGATTAAGATTTTGAGACTTTTCTATTGCTTGAGAACGAATAACAAAAGATTATTTCAAATAAATTAAACGCATTGTAAATTGTAAATCTTAATTATTGCAAATAGCAATATTGTCTCGGATATAGTGACAAGTTTTGTGTGCGGATTCGGGGATAAGGACTGAAAGATTACTAAAACTTGAAATAGAATCGGTTGCGGAATGGCCCCTACTCCAGCACAACAGGGATATGAGCTAGGTAAGGGCGATTACGAATAGACTTTAAAAAACATACGGCGATACCAACGCAAGACTTTAGCAGATTTTGATTGTTTGTTATGAATATCATAATCTGTTTTTTATCTGGAGTGAATTTGGATATAATCTGGAATAATGGATTTATGTGACTTCCTGGAAATAGTATTGTGATGAATTAAAACGTGATCAAGCTTGATATTAAGAACATCGGATTGCAGCTTTGTACATGCACATATATTGAAATAATGACTGGGATAGGAATTTCGCTGTACCTATTATTCATGCACAATTATACTCTTTCTGTATTGAGTGCGATTGTATTCGCTCCTCTCATAATATTCCATTACGCTATTTCAAGAATACCGAGTGATAGATGGGAAAAGACATGTGATACTGGAAACTGTGGCTCGAATTCAAGACGTTTGCATTTTACAAGAGCTTCACAGTAGCTATGATACGAATCAATAAGTAAGAGGGTTGGCATGAATAAACTTGGTAGACAATACCTAAATTATTTTGATGACAAATCGAAATTATTTTCATTCCTTCGATTTGATTTTTGTAAAACATCATTCTCCAATACTTTGGTCGGGATCGGGTAACGGATCCGGCGAAGGCTCTGGTTTTAGTTCTTCCCCCATCTGTCCGCTGGTTGCATCATTTAAGGCATGATCTCGTTTCAAAGGATTCTTTTTTTGTGTGCTTATAAAGGTAGTAAAACTATGGTTAACATGATTGTTAGATTTTTTACTGTATCCGACTTGATGAAAAGAGCCATTATAAAGATTCCTTGTTATGAATGTAGAAATTAGCATGCTCTAGTAGAGTGGGACAAAAAAGGTAGATAGAAAATCTAAGTCAAACCATCTCTTACTTTTACCTTTGCTTTGTTGAGTTTTTCAGAACTAGGTTTTCCCTCTGCATGGTCTTTAGAAGTCTGAATTTTTGCCTCTGCGTCCTGAGCCGCATTCTTTATCTTTTTTACTGGATCTGTCATCTGAATTTATTGTGTTGACATCTCTTAAATGGGCTTTTAGTTCTTTTGACAATGATTCTCAGTCAGTTTAGATCTTTTTGATACCTTGAAAACAATTTATGTAAGGGCCAACATTTTTTACGTAACAGATGGGCTGCAGTATTCTTGATATACGAAAGGAAGAGGAATTAAAGGCCTTATCCTTACCTCTAATATTAGCAGGACCAATTCTGCGGAGAGCTGATCCTAATCAGGTATGCATTTGGATTGCATGCAGTAAACCCGTCTACATAACTGCAGAAATCTTTCAGTTTACCGATCTAAAGGACATTAACCAGGATAAGTATGCAGAAGAAACCAGAGGAACCGATCATAACAAAGCCACCAATGCGGCAACAACGTCAGTTATAGGAATCGGTAATGCGAAATCGCTCCGACTCGGAGAACATCTACATATTGCATTAGTAGCTGTTAACCCACTTAGACCAGAGACGACATACATATCAAAAAGTACCGACATCAGTGATACTGCAGATTCTAAAATTATTTCTATGGGTGATACTAAATTTCCTACAGACGAACTTCTGGCATATGATATGGAAATTACATATAATAATAGTGATTCAAAGGAAAGTCGTAGGTTGAGGGATTTTGGTTTGCTCGATGGTAAAGATAGTATAGTATATAATAATTACATTTACGATAAAGGCAGTAATAACAACAATAGTATTACTAAACGAATATTCTTACCAACTTTTTTTCTGCGTGGACAAAGATCTCCACTGAATATACTACATGGTTCTTGTCGTAAACTACATGGAAAGGGGGTAGACTGTCTAGCATCAGCAGATGAATTAATATCTTCTTCAGTCGAAGATCTGCATAAGAGACCTAGTTCACTATTTCTCACTGGAGATCAAATATATGCTGATGATGTATCGAATTTACTGATCCAACATTTAACTCAACTAAGCGTCAAGCTGATGGGTTATGAAGAGGTGATTGAAGGTATTAATAGAAAATTATCTGAAATAGGTGTTGGGGAACGTCAAGAGTTAGTGCAGGAGCATGCAGGGTTTACTTCTGAGAATGCAGGCAATCACTTACTTAGCTTTGGTGAATACTCTGCGATGTATTTATTAGCGTGGAACCTTGAAACTTGGCCTCACAGATATCCGGATTTGGGAGTTATCGCTTCTCACATAAACAAAAATAAGAAGGATTGGAAGAAACACTATTCTAATGAAATTGAACAACTGGAAAAAGCACGAAATGCCTTGTCTGCAGTTAGAAGAGTGCTTGCCAACACACCTACATATATGATCTGTGACGATCATGATATAACTGATGACTGGAATATTACAAAAGAATGGTACGATGCTGTGAGATCCAGCACAAGTGGAAAACAAATAGTAACTAACGGCCTTGCCGCATATTGGGCATTTCAAGCTTGGGGAAATGACCCTAGTTCATTTGGCGAAGATTTTATCCACACTGTTACTGAATATCTCAGAAAAGTTGGTAATGGTAATATAGCTATTAATGAAAAAGAGGCTTTCGAAGAATACCTTTGGAATTTTAATCGTTGGACGTTTGTTTCTCCTATTACTCCTTGTACTATTTTTTTAGATTGCCGAACCCAGCGTTACTATGATAGTCAAGATGGACCACCTCAACTAATCAACGAAGAAGAATTACAATCAATCAGCGAAACTGTATATTCACGTTGTAATTACAAGAGAGGGGATTCACTTATTATGGTCTCGCCTACTCCAGTTTTAGGTTTTGACCTTGCAGAAGATCTACAAAAATATTTAGCCAGTAAGTCAAGTGTTTACAAATGGGATCTGGAGACATGGGCTGCAAATGAAAGGGGTTTCGTACGCTTTATTGAATTTATCATTGAGACGTTAGGCCCACGTCACTGCATATTCTTGTCTGGTGACGTCCACTATGGATTTACAATTAGTGCTACTTTTACGCTACTATCAAAAGAAAATGACTACGCTAGAATAAAAATGGGTCCTTCACTACACATGTCACAACTCAACAGCAGTGCTCTTAAGACCACTAGTGTAGCTAAGGAGTTTATTCTAAGTGAAGTTTTAGGTCGTGCGCGCCAATTCTTTTCGTCTAGGCATTTTGTACGTATAGGTTGGAATAATATGTCATCCAAGTCTCAGAAGCTCAAGTTCAAAGGTGATGGTAATGGCAGAAATAACGATTGCCAAATCCTCATTGATAGAATCACATCTGATAGTGCAATCAAATTTGACTCTGATTCTAATGTTGCTGTTATAGAGACCTCCTCATCTTCATTGCCACCATCACGGTCACTGACGCCACCACCTCCACCTGATTGGATAGAATCAAGGTCTATTGTACCAGCCTCCGGACCAGGGATTTCTTCACTTATAATATCAGATAACAATTTAGGCTGGATGATTATCAAGGAAGACAAGAATAGAATCTCTCACCGACTAATTGTTACAAAAGAGAAAAAAGCTACTAGAATTTATGAAGCAATCATAGAAATGAACCGACAAAAGGCCACCTAGAAAACTTCACAAATCTAACAATAATTCTACCTGCAAGTTTGCAAACATATCCAAAGGTTATAAATGTAGGAATGTGGGGTACGTATATTTTATGCAGACAAGACTCCCACTGATTACTAAAGTACGAATTCATAGAGTCGATTGGTTTAACTTAGAATAGCTATATCTTTTTCTGCTATTATTTTTGTAGGTTTTATGCGAACTAATACTGCGCCTTCACCACTATTGAATCTCCCATATTCTTTTGCCTTCTTTTTACCCATATATCGTTCTGCAATTTTAGTAGCCCATTTAAGAAGTTCATTTGATTTAGAATGCTGAATTTTTGCTGCACCATTTACTGCTACAAAGGAAAATGGTGGTTCTTGATCATCTATACAAATACTCACTCGATTATCGCGTTGGATATTTCTGGCTTTGAGCGATGTGCGACCGGTAGTAAGAATAATATCTCCTACAATTCCTCTTCTATTGCTACTACCATCATCCAATACGAACCAGATTGGGACAACATGAGGACTTCCGTCTTCCTTAACTGTAGAAAGTTTTCCTGTAAAAGTACCTTGCATTAGGAATCTCTTAATTTCTTTGTTAGACATTTCTGTCATAGCTATTGTAATATTACTTATTTCCTAAAAAAATTTGCATGAGTCGTGACCTGTTCGATTACTATTGGTTTCTCCTTTGCTCCTAGTTCCGGAATGTTGGCTGTGCAATACCGTTGTTTTTAAAGACGCTTATCTGGTGCTACCCCTTAGCGACCAAATCAATTCTGTTGTAGATTATCTAATTCGGAAAGTAGGGTGACAATATCTCGTCCAGTTCAATAAAGGTTTTTTAGAAAAGCCGATCACCTAGTGATTTAGTGCGCAGCGATATGAGTTTCCGTATGCTCGTCACAAAAATTTTTTTGCACTTTGTGCACTACGAAGTAATTATTGAATGGATACAACGATTGAAATTTTAAGAAGATATAATGAATCCTTGGAAAGTATGACAAATTTCAATTTGAAAGCAATGAGAAATATTTGAAATCCCTTTATCAGTAATCCGTTTTATTCTAGGCTTAGCGAAAAGAGAGATTAATTAAACTATTCTTGATTACTTGCTATTACTGTAACACTAACAATCTATTGGGTAAGGGTTCAGTTATCCTCTTCCTCTTCTGTATCATCATTTTCTTCTTCATCTATTGCTACTGTCTCTTCTACTAATTTCTCCTCTTGTGGAATTTCTTTCTCATCTTCTTCGACTGCCATATTGTACGTCTTAGGAAACAAATGATAATAGGCTTTTGATTAACATAAACTAGCTGATCAATGTAAAACTAATACCATCGAATCCTAGCTTGAT
>JAATVP010000074.1 GCA_014523625.1 Nitrososphaerales archaeon TH5896 | reverse complement strand
TTATTTTTAGTAACATTTAATGAGATCTCTTCTTGAGTCTCTTCGGAGTCAGCGTTTTTAGGTACATCATGATTGTCACACATTAGTGATAACGAATATCTAATATTGTTGACTATTTATATAATGATGAACATAGTTAGCGAATGTTGATCATACTATGAATAGAAGTCACTTTTACACACTTTGCAAAAAATGACGCTATTTTATAACATTTATTTACCTTGACATACTGAAAATACAAAAAATACACCAACATAATTATCTTGGTTTTTCTTATTCTTGATATTACAGTAGTTTCCATGTTAGTTTGCATTTTGATAGATATACTACATATTTGATTAGTTAGTTGGATAGAGTCAATTAGATGGGAAGTCATATTAGTAACGCTGGCTAGTTTAAAGGGAAGAATAATACAGCAGTCTATTCATGAGAGCATTGAATAGAGCCTTCGTTTAGATCGGGGCCGCACAATTCATATCAAAAAAGCTAGATTTTGAATCTGAATAAAAGGCTTGTAATATTCAAGTTTGAGATAAACGTGGCAAATTCTAGTATATTTAATTTAAAGGATAGGTAAGTAGAATACAAAGTAAATACAAAGAAACATACATACGTAGTCTATTTAGAATAATAGTATAAGGTGTTAATAGATAAGATAAGTACACGGATGATAAACATCAATACTGGCATATCAAGATATGAACAAATTAACAATGATGTTATAGTATGTTTGGCGATACTCTTTACATTTACAGGATTGATTATTACTACAGGGAGTCTAGCAAATGCACAAGAACAGCAGCAGCAACAAATTCTACCAGAAACAACGATAGGCAATTTTACACTTAACATCGACGTGTTAGGAGTTAACAGTGAAACCAGAAATTCCACAATATCAATAGCTGGTCCAGAAGGCGAATCGTTAACAAGTAATACAACCATTGATTTGTTCTCCAAAGCTCAACAGGATTTTGCTAGTGAAAGTAACCCAGTTGCATTGACGATTCCTATCAACATAAATTCTAGCTTGTTACACGATGGAGATGAGTTAAAGGCTTGTCTTACAATGGTAGATACAAATAAGGTAGATTGTGAATTGACAGTAATTACACGGTATAATTTGGAAGGATTCCCCAAGTCAGTCCAACTTGAAGCTGGAGGAAACATAGAACAACAAATAAAGGATCTGCCTAAATAGAACATCCTTAAAGTAGATAGGCCTAGCTCAAAAATAACTTGTGAACATTTTCTTTTGTTACATGGAGTTTGTATACCTCGTCTTCTTTTAGTATGAAGATTTGATCATGCATTTCGAATAACTCTATCAGATCTTTTATCTCTGAATTCAATAAGTTATCTGTTTTATATGCACAATACATCAACCCTGCTATCCTGTTATCGTCATAAGCTTTTTCTACAATAAGTGCATGTTTCAGTGAATCTTCTCCCACATCATTAATTACAAAATCCATGCAGCATACCTGCTTGTTATCCGCATTCCTTACAACATTTTCTACTACTTTACCACAATACTTTATTATGTTTTTCCGACTTTGAACTTGGATTTGAGCTTGAGCTTGTTGTTGTTGCTGCTGTTGTTGCTGCTGTTCATCCTTAGATTGTGTCGCAAAAGAAAAAGGATAAGGTTTTACTGTACCGTCATACCACTTAAGTTTAGACAAAAGTTCGATAGATGGATTGCGTGGCGGTCCAAAGAAACATCTAAACAAGTTACCTTCCATTGCAAGTTTATCCATTGATTTTAGTAACCGCATCATGGATTCATCATCTGAATAGATTACTAGATGATGCTTTCTAGGTACTTCTGATTGCTGCTTCTTTAGCCATACATCCACAGCATCTTTTACTATTGAATTTATAGAAACTCCCCTTTGATTTGCTATCTCTCCTAGTTTCTCATGAACTTGATCGTCGAAACCTCTAACGATGAGATTATGCGCCAATGTACAGACTATTTTCTTGACAAGTATTTATAGATACTGCTATCAAGATAGCAAAATGCAAATACACTTATATAACGCTATCATGGTATCATATGATATGCATGAGGATGATGCGAAGCACTTGAACCAGAATGTGAAAAAACTTTCTTCAATCAAAGGAACAAAGAAGAAGAAAATGAAGTTGCAAATATCATCTCAAATGGCCCCGATGTCAAATAAAGCGACTAGGATCAGCGCTAATAGGCCGATAAGAAATAGCGATGTATATGACCTTCTTCTAAAAATACCTGCAGGAAAGGTTTCTACCTATGGGGATCTAGCAAGGGCACTTGGAAATCCTTCGGCGTCAAGGGCGATAGGTCGAATACTCGGCGAAAATCCAAATCCCATTAAGGTGCCTTGCCACAGAATAGTTATGTCCAATGGTCGCGTAGGAGGTTATGCCTATGGAACTGCCGAGAAAAGACAATTACTTGAGAAAGAGGGTGTATCATTTATCAACGGAACAGTTAAGAATTTTAATAATTTTAGAGTCTACCCGCAGAGCAACATCAAAGACAGAGATTAGAAATTATTGAATCCCATCGATGTAGTACAGGAGAAGATTTCAGAGATTGACTGGCAGTTAGTATCCGAAGAAATGAATGCAAAAGGGTACAGCTTAATACCGCGATTTCTTAATGATCAATATTGCAAGGAACGCATAGACGAATATGGTAACGACGATATATGTCGCAAAACCATTACAATGGAAAGGCATAGTTTTGGATTAGGCGAATACAAATATTTCAAATATCCGTTACCGGATCTAATCCACACTATCAGAGAAGCAGTTTATCCAAAACTTGTACCAATAGCGAACATGTGGATGAAGATGTTAAACATAAAAAGATATTATCCGGACGAGTTCGATGAACTTCAGAAGTTATGCCATCAAAATAATCAATTAAAATCTACCGTCCTCATTCTAAAATATGGAAAAGGAGGTTATAATACATTGCATCAGGATCTTTATGGAGACATTTTCTTTCCATTCCAATTGGTTTTCTTTCTAAACGAGGTTGATGATGATTATACTGGTGGAGAATTTGTATTAACCCAGCAAATTCCAAGGGCACAGTCAAAAGCTATTGTATTGAGACCACGTAAAGGCGGGATGCTGATAATTACTACAAATTTTAGGCCTATGAATGGGAGCAAAGGTTATTACCGTGCACAAATGAGACATGGTGTAAGCGAAGTTCGTAGTGGAGATAGATATGTTCTTGGAATTATTTTCCATGATGCTTTAACCTAGTTGCATGCACAAAACAACAAGATGTGATTAAAAGTAATAGAAACAAAAGAGATGAAGCAACGAAAATGAGATTCTTCTTTAGTAGAATAACAATCTTTGAATCATGCAAATCTGAAAAATGCGGTATGTTAGTCAAACAAGATGAAATGAAAAATGAAAAATGAAAAAAGAAAATATGTACATTCTTTTTTTGTCAGAATAGGAAGCAATATTTCACGGATCCTTTCTAGATAGTATTGACTCCTCAATAATGATTATAATGAATCGAAAATTAGATGCGCTTAATGCGGACGAAACATACAACCTTCTGTACAAAGATGGAACAGCATATTATTATGGGATAATTATGCCGTACACAGAGGCAAATAGATATTTTGATTTATTATTGAAAAATATTCTATGGAAAAACGATGAAGTCAATATTCTTGGTAAACATATCATTACAAAAAGAAAGGTAGCATGGTATGGTGACTCTGATTACTTGTATACTTATTCAAATTCAACAAGGAAGGCATTAATTTGGACTATAGAACTTGTAGAGCTTAAGCGTTTAGTTGAACAAGTTTCAGGAGCATGCTTCAATTCTTGTTTGCTAAACTTATATCATGATGGAAATGAAGGTTTAGGATGGCATAGTGATGATGAAAAATCAATAGGGAAGAATACTCCTATTGCATCACTAAGCTTTGGAGCAGAACGAAAGTTTTCATTCAAGCATAAACAAACTAAACAAATATTGTCGCTTGTACTTGAACATGGCAGTTTACTTGTTATGAGAGATGCCACACAATCGAATTGGTTGCATAGCTTACCTAAGTCTAATAAGATCACTCAAGCAAGAATAAACTTGACTTTTCGAACAATAGTGATTTAAAGTTAGTTGAGATATATGATGTTTGGGAAAAACAAGAAACAATGACCAACTACAAGAAATAGTATAAGAGAAAATTTATGAAATGCTCAATATTGATTTGTACTAAATTAAAGAACAGTTGTATATCGTTCGAATTTGTAATCTCCAATTGGGAGCCTAGTAAAAGACTAATGTATCACAGATACTAGACCATCGGCTCCTGTAAGAGTACTTGCGACATAAGTATTATTGTTGGATGGATAAAAAATTCTGGGCGTTTCTGCTCCTTCCATTCCTATCTTCCTCTTGTTGTAATGCAATCAAAAAAGATCTCAACTAACGATTAATCAGTTATTATTTTCTAATAGCGACTGAATCTTTTTATCTAATTCGAGGATATTCTCATCTAATAGAATTAATCTGTTTAATAATTCGTCATGACTCTCTGCAAAGCTTTCCAATTTCGTCAAAACTTGCATATTCTTTTGTTCTAAATCGCGTACGCGTTGGAGAATATTATCTTGTTGGACCGAAGTCTTTTTCTGTCTGTCGTAAACCCACCAACTTATGGCTACACCGATACCAGCTCCTATGATTATGCTCAAGTAGGTACTTGAGGTGTTAGTCATGTCAATACAGTCTTTAGTAAGCTCCGGTACGCATCCCCATATTACAAAGAGTAGCGACAACAATATCATGGTATAATGTAATATATCCTTTAATTTCTTTTAGTTTTCAGGTCTACAAATACTCCAGAATTCATTTTTAGTCTAACGTAGTTGGATCACCCAAACCCTCAGATAATTCTTTGGATTTATGTAATCGGCTTTTTTAATTTTTTAAATCTCATTACTTATTATTAAAATCCTATGACAATGCTGAGTAGATCTTTGGTAGAGATACATCATATCTGTAGCTTATATTCATATGACCATCATCAAATTCTTCATAATAATGCTTAATGTTCATCCTTAGAAGTTTTGAGTGAAGCATTCTAGCACCCCAATGAACATTGAATTCATCTCTTGTGCCACAATCAATAAAAATAAGTTTAAGCCTTTTCAAATTCTCGCGATATTTTTCTACCATCCTAACTGGATCCCAGGCAAGCCATCGGTTCCACACCTCTGGTAACGTCTCGCCAGTATGGAGATCGAAGGGTAAATCCACGCCCATTTCTTTTGATTTAGGATTTGGTGAATAATGTGCCGCCATTCCAAAAGTACTCAAAGGCTGGGCATCATTTTTCTGATGACGATTGGGTTTCTTCCAGAATTTATTTAGCCACTTCTTAGGGCCTCCCGATTCCCTAAATGCATCAAGAGCCTTAGGAAAATCTGGAGGATAACAATATTCAAAACCTGCATCCCCTGAGTGATCCACGACTCCTTGAAATATATCAGGATGTCGCACACCCAAAACGATGGAACCATAACCTCCTGACGACTTTCCCCATATAGCATGAGCAGAAGTGTTGTAGTTTTTGTCTATAAATGGGACAATCTCATCTATAATATAGTCTTCATAATTACCTGTTGCCGAAGAATTGATATACTGATTCCCTCCAAATCTTGTAAAACAATCCAGCAAAACCAAAATCATTGGCCCACACTTTCTTTCTGAGATCAGGCGATTCATTCTTTGTTCTATGTTTTCTGCAAATGGATCAGCATTTAATAACATCTTCCCCTGGCCACCAAATCCTACAAGACCAAATGCGGCAATATAGCCTTTAGAATTACTTTGCGTATAATCAGAAGGCAGATATACCAAGACGTCTCTTACATAGGGATCTTTTAATGGATTAGATTTTAGTACCTTGCTTGTATAGCGATGCATAATTATCCTCCCTTTTGCTCTGTTCATCAATCTAGCCAATTAAAATAACATTGAATTTGTAGGTTATTAGTATTCTACTATTCCTTGTATATTTGGCTAATCTCCAGTATAATATCCCACGACATCGATTTTCTACCTTTATCTGCACGGATCATCTAGATGAGAGACAATATATATGAGAGTGCAATTACAGAAATCACTATCTGTAACTATGAGCCTGCTATTTGACGATTTTCTATTCAGTGAAATTGAATTTGTGGATCTTTAAACAAACTGAAAGAGACATCATCAAGCTGTACAACTCTTTGACTCCTTATGTTCGGACAGCTGTGAATGATTCTAATGATTATATGCTCAACTTTGGTTATTGGATTAACAATAGCGATGATGCCGTAAATGCACAACATGAACTCAGTGCGATATTTGGCAAATTCGCAAAATTCGAAACTGTTGAATTGATTGCCGATGTTGGAAGTGGATTCTCAGCTCCTGCCGTTCAATGGAGATCAGAGTATCCTCATCTAAGAATTTTGTGTGTTGATATCAATTACATGGAGTTGAGTACAGCCAGGAAAATGGTAATTTTTTCTACTCCCAATTCCTCTCCAGCTTCTTTTGATCGCATATCTTTGATCAATGCCAGCTCAACCAAGCTGCCATTTGGAAAAGATAAGCTTGACATGATCGTGGCATTTGAATCAGCACAACATTTCCAAAGCATAGCCAATTTTCTTGAAGTATCTAAATCAATTTTAAAACCTGGTGGATTGATTGCACTTGCAATTCCAGTTGTAGATTTAAAACCATTAGTAAAAGGGGAGAATCAGAAGATTGGCATCGTAAAAAGATTGAAGCTAATGAAAAAACTTGGAATTCTGTACTTTAGTTGGGCTTCACAACATTATGACATAGATACAATATCAAGATCTATTGCAGACCATGGATATCAGATAGAAGAATTTCAACAAATTGGACATCAAGTATATGAACCCTTGGCAGAGTATTATGTACGAAATAGAGGGAATATCAGACATAGGCTAATACAATCATTTGCCTCGTACAAGCAGAGACTCTACTTTGAGTTTGTTGAATATGCGGTGTACAGATCAGCATTAAAGATGAAAGATCTATCCCTGAACGGAATGTTAGATTATGTGTTAATCCGGGCCAAAAAAAGAGAACCTAATGTAGATTCCTGATACGGTTTAAGTTAAATAACAATCATCATGAGTTATCATGAGATATTCTGAGATAGGATAGTTTGGATCATACAGACTGCTAACTGTCGATGATCAAAGCTATAGCGATTCCAATTGCAAACAACGCACATAGTACACCAAATGCTTTCCCCATGTTATTATTATCTTGGACCATCGTATAAAACCTCATTAAGTATGATTGCAATAAGTCATAAGCGATCACTAGAACCAGATATGTCTGATTATGGTACGATTTGCCAAATGCTGAATTATGAGTAGCATCGCAAAAATTACAACTGGCTAGAATCCTGTCAACTAAAAAGTGGCAAAAGTTACTTTGAGCTAACCTGAGCTAAATTCTGATACTGGTTATGCCAGTATTGGTTGCCCACATTAAGCAAATTGGATGTTCCCCCGATTTTGAAATCTATTTTTCTTAATAATAAGAAAATTTTTGATAATTAGTTCGCTTCAGAAGGGCTAGCGCATAGATTCACGCTCTTCTTTAGACCATCGTCGCTTAATCGGTACAATGTTTCGCGTTCGAGGATGTTCTACCCACCAATTCACAAGCCCGTTGCAATTACCACATCGTAATTCAATTCTAGATCCATTTATCTTAAAATACTCTACGGGCTTTGAACTATTCATACGCTGACTACAGTTACAATCTTTATTGCTAGTCATTTGTACTGATTCTACAAATCTTTGAAAAACAAGATATTATTAGGTGTGATCAATAAGACTATCAAAAGAGTATATGATGGATGTTATATTACTTCATAGGGTTTGCTTCAGCTAGTCGAAAAATATACATACATCTCCTATTTCTAATCTATTCACTTTCGTCTTTTAGCATTAATTCAGCCAGATTAACGGAACCAAATGAATAGTTTCTATCCCAACCATTAGCAATAGAAAGAACTGAGGCAAATTAAAGCTAGCTGAAGAATAGTATAGTGGCAGATTAAAACTGAATGTAGCTCCATTTTTCATTCTGCTTTCACCAAATTTAACTTCTGCATTATGATCCTGTTCAGAATTATTCTCAGCCGATATTCTGCCGTTATGCGCTTCAATTATTCCCTTACATATATACAAGCCAAGTCCAGTACCACTGTCAGACTTTGTTACGAATTTCTTGAATAGGTTCGGGATTATATCAGAATCGATTCCTGTACCGGTATCCTTAACTTTGACAATTATTTGATTGTGTTTATTGTCGATCTCAGTTGAAATAGTTATGGCACCTTCCTTAGTGAATTTTATTGCATTATCTATCAAGTTACACAATACCTGCCTGATTCTATTCTCATCTGCGACTATAAAGCTAGATTCCAAGTCATTTGGACAAGAAAAGGAAATAACAATTCTCTTATCATGATTCCTTATTTCAGCAGAATAATCTTGTACCATCTCTCTTATCGTTACTGCAAGATCAAAACTTAGTTTATTTAGCTTCAAAGTCTTGCTATCAATTTTGGTTACATCAAGTATGTCTTCAGTGAGCTGTTGAAGTCTTCTTGCATTTCTAGCAATTATCTCAACTATCTCTTTCTGTTTAATCTCATTTAATTTGCTTTTATCAAAAAAAGCATCCGAACGCAGAAGAACATCAGATAAACCTAGTATAGGCTGAATAGGATTGCGCAGCTCATGAGCAGCAATATTGATGCTTTCGTTTCGACTTGAATTGAAGGCCCGGTGTAGTCAAAACATCCATCAAGACTATTTTTTACCTTTGGACTCAATCTAAGTACGAGCTTTATCACATCTTCAGGACTGTTTAATAATTCCATTTTCTCCTCCTCCTCTTTTTCCTCATTTCCAAGACGCATATTCCTTTTAGAGGATGGTAATGACGTCAACTACAGGAGTCCACGCTGGAATTATAGCATGGCAAGAAATAAAGATGACTAATCAGTTCACCTGAAGCATTAGTTTCTTTGCCAATAATTAGTTGTCTTAAGAAGATATTTTCTGTGATATAAAGTTCATCTTTGCTTTTGTAAGACGTTTATATGGGAAGTCAGAATCACAATGATCATGTACCTAGTTTACACTAGAATCTGCAATGACTACACATCATGATATTCCTAAGGGAATTGTCAGACTCATTAAAATAAGAATATCGTTGTGATCTTCGGACGGTATTTTGCTGTAGTGAATGACTTTGTATTGAATACATTGATAAAATTTCTTACAAATTAGTGTTATGCCTATTAGTGCGGCCGCAACGAAAACCATAGCCGAGTTAAATCAGATACACGTATTTGCAGGAGAAAGGGATCTAAATTCTATCATAATCGATTAGAAATATTGTATCAGTCGCCCCAGGGTGTGTGATATGTAACAATTTATAGAATCATATACCAGCATTGACAAGAATCTTAATCAAATCGGTCATTTTATAAGAAAATAGCATCTATAGCAACTAAACCTTTTTAAATTTAGTTGCAATTATATCGCTAAGCAAAAAAGAGGCAAAGTGACTACTATCATATGATATCGGCACATGAATACGAATGTGCAATGTGTGGGAAATACGTTTTTGTTAGCGATGGTGTTGACAGGGAAAACGAAGGAGATCGGCAGCTAGAAAATACTTCCGCATTGCCAACAGTGGTAGTAGAACAAATTGATGGATCACAATATACTTTTGATAATGAAAGCTGTGCATTAATGTTCAAAAAATTCAACGCTGTGTATGGAAGTAACTTTGCTGATCAATAATATGTAATACTTTATAGACTTTCTTTTGCATACTGATCATCACTAGTATTAGCAACAGCATTAGCAGCTGCAATTGCAGTAATAACTATGCATAAACCTAATTGACAATCCAGTTGTTTTATGCAGTGCTAAAGGTTAACGAACTCAGGCGAGATGTCCAGGAGGTGGACTGGTATCATACTCTAGCAAGCAATTGATGTTATTGCCGGTACCTCAATAGGTGCAATTAACGGCGCTATTATTGTGAGTCATTTTCTGAATAAGAAAGAGGCGGATGTCAGTAATTCCTTCCCTGCATCAGAATATTGGAAGGGTTCAGCAGATATATTAGAAAAATTCTGGCGAGAAGTACAAACTAAATATTTCTTTACTGATTGGGTCGATTTGAATTTCTGGCCATGGGATCTATTTCACAATTCAATCAAGACCATGAAACAAGGCTGGGATAGGATATTAGAAACAACAGAGGGCTCAGTACCTAATATTCAATATAATCCCTTAGTTAAGGAATGGTTTGACTTATTGCATTTTGCCAAAGAAGCGTGGGACATTCCCGCATCCGCAGAATCAGCCAGAAGATACTGGACTACTAGGACTCTTGGAGCACCGAATGTTGCTGCAGCAATCCCTCGTTGGGATCTTAAATATGGCGATATTTCATATGGCTTTAGATTGCGTGGCGAACAGAAACGATTGCCGTCCTGGATGACCTTTCCGACTTTCTCTTTGAAGGAGAGCTGCCGAAATTATATTAAGTTTCCAATCAGAACGGAATATAGCGAAAAGAGAAGTGAACCTCGCTTTTTATTGGTCAGCGTAGATGTGCAATCTGGTAATACAGTATCGTTTGATAGCTATAATACTAAGACAGAATACAATGACTATGACGAATGGAATGATTATAACAACAAGCCAAAAGAAGAATACCATCATATTTTTGAATACTCCGATGGCATAGGATGGGATCAGCTAAGTACCACTTTCTCAATGCCTGATCTTTACAGACATGTCGCCCTAGTAGATAAACAATCTGGAAAAAGGCGGCCTTTTTGGGATGGTGGTGTCTTGAGCAATACGCCTCTGCGAGAACTGATAGACAAACATAAGGATTACTGGAAAAATGAAATTCAAGAGGATAGATTGTGGGATGGCACAAAGGAAGAAGACGGAGGAAAAAAGGTTAAGATTCCTGCGCTAGATGTGTATATCACAGACGTATGGCCAGCTAAATTAAAAGATGACCCCGGGTCATGAGATAGCTCACATAATAGCGCTAGAAGGTAAGGTAAGCATATCAAAATCTGACCTTTATTCAGTTTTTAGAAATAGAGAAGAGAATGCTAAATTTAAAGAGAAAAAAGCTGAAATGGTATTCAAGTATTTTGATGAACCAATATTATCAAAGATAGCTCGATGGAATCGCATTAGTATGCGGAAAGACATAGAAGAAATCGTGTCTAACGGCGTACAGCAAGTAAACCAGCAGGCTTTTGATAGAGTAATATTCAAAGATGAGATAGAAAAGTTTCACAATTTTATTAGATCGAAGTTAGATGAATCAGAACATAGTTGAATTGTGTTAATCTGAAAGTAGTGTAATTGGGAGTCGTTCTTCATGTATTTTAAAGGAATAAGAGCATCACGGTAATCCAGTAGTATTAGTCAAATGGAAGCATCTACTTTGGCAGTGGTTTACTTCCTTTTAGCTGCCAGTTCTATGTGCTAGAACTGACATGTACATGTCAGACGACAGAACGTTTCAGAAATTAAGGAGTAAAGGAACCTTTGGCGAAACCTACTCCAAACTGATCTCTAGAATTATCAAAGACAGCGATGTTTACCATGGATTAGTGAAGGGGTGATACATGAATCGTAATTTTGGTTTTCTCTCTTGAGTAGCTACCATTGCGGCAAAAAATTGAAAACGGGCTTAAGTCATGCACTTATTTAAGATAACCATAGCTGACCAGTTCTAATTCATGATCTATTACCTGTCCGATTCCAGGAGCATGTAGATTATCCTCCTCTATACCTGGTTCGAGATCATTTGTTTCTCTCATCTCTATTACTTCACTAAAGCTGCCTGCAGGAACATTCACTGTTTGATTCATACTTACTATCTCTGCCTTATCCAATGCAATCTCTGGAGCTATTTCCTGATAATATCTTGAGCCAAGTAGAGGAGTTCCAGGCATTATTAAACCAGCTCTTGCGTTATCTGAACCATGCAACCACGAACCTTCGTGATCAACTAATACTCCATTCTCGTAGTTATTAACATCTTCGCCAAAGTAAAACACACTGTCTGTCTTATCGCATATGGCAAAGTAATCTTTGGTGAGTTCCTTTAAGTCGCCGGTTTCGCTGTTAACTACCCTTTCTTCTACTAATCTAGTGATTAT
This sequence comes from Nitrososphaerales archaeon TH5896, assembly GCA_014523625.1. Lineage (GTDB taxonomy): Archaea > Thermoproteota > Nitrososphaeria > Nitrososphaerales > Nitrososphaeraceae > TH5896. The sequence continues at coordinate 3,965 of JAATVP010000074.1, read as the reverse complement.
CCCATCTCCGACAACTTTTGTCTTATTGCTTACTGTGACAGTTACATTGAGTGGTTCGCCATCTTCTATACCAGCAAACACAAGCTGATAACCAGGCTGTAGAATAAAATATGGGTTAGTACCTGTAGTGGAGAAATTGCAAAGCTCCAAGTTAAATGTGCTAGTCCATGATTGGTTTTGCGCATTGGCCATTGTCGAGGAAACGAGCGGTATAGCTGCTAATGCTACCGCAGCTGCTACCATGTAGATTACATTAGATCCGATCGGTTTCATTGTATTAAGTATGCAGTACTACAACTAATAAGTAATCTGGTACAAGCAGCTAAATCAGATTAGGGAATCATGATATAAATATCAGATTTATTTAGATGCTTGTACCACAAACAATTTATAGCTCGTTCAGTTGCTCGATAAGCAATAGCGTAGCTGCCAGCACATATTCTCTCTACGCAGTATCGTAATGTTGAGTTGATTTCATTGATTGCAACAGATGTACAGGCGATATTATAAAAATAATTAAGATGTTTACAAAAAAAGATGAGTTAGGTCGTATTCTTATTCCCCGCTATTACTGCTGATCAGGGCGAATCTTCTTCATCATTAGTGTCTACGTCTCCTGGTTCGTCCTCATCTTCTCCTGGTCCTTCTTCTACTTCTCCTTCGTCATCATCTGCTGTTCCTGTCATCGCAGCCTCTGCTAAATCTAATTGCTCTAATACCATAGTGTTGTTGCCGCTGTCAAGTGCTTGCATGGCCTCAGTCAAGTAATTCTTTATTTGAGTTGTATCATTTGTTTGTCCTTGTGCCCCTACATTGGAAATGATACTACCAAGCAGAGACATTGATGTCATGGCTACGGCTATGATAACACCGAAGCTCAGGACTGATTTTGTGTTCATCGTACCTGGTTAATGTATCAATGCTAAATAAGATATTTGGTACAAGCAGCTAAATGAATCCATATAATCATGAAGGAAGGTTGGTTATCAGTTAGGTACCTGTACCACAAGACATTTATACTAAAAATGCCGAAAAGGCTCAAATTTGTATTTTATTGTAGTTGAAGAGTATTATTTATTAGTTTTATTATCATTATCGCTCCAAGGCGGACTGGTAGATCGTTGTGGATGGGATTGGAGATACAGCTGAGAGAATATTACAATTCATTCAACATAATCCAGGCTGCCACCTACGTAAAATCAAAGAGGCTACAGATATTTCAATGGGAACTGCACAGTACCATTTAGAGAGACTAGAGAAAGGCACAAGAGTAGTATCTACAAGGCACGGTCTGTACAGACATTACTTTCCTGCCGGAATTTTCAAGGAAAATGAAAAGGAGATCCTTAAGATTCTAGGGCAAGAAACTGCTCGGGAAATACTTATGTTCATCATAGAAGAACAAGCACCCACTCAAACAGAAATAGCCAATAGAATTGGAATATCATCAGCATCTGTTAATTGGTACATAAGACGCTTGATTGAAATCATGTTAATTATTGAAATAAAGGATGGGAGATACAAGAGATATCAATTACGTGATAGAACAACCTCATCTAGATACATTACTATGTTAATGCGGAATTACTATCCAAACATTTGGGGAAGATGGAGTGATCGTTTGGCAGAGATTTTTCTTTCGTTATCTAGAGGGAGTACTGAATAGCATTGATAATTGAATCAGCAATAATAGTATTGATTACATTTTCAGGATTGTTTTTGCAAGCAGAGATGTTTGAGGATATAGAAATTGCGATAATGGCAATTACCGGGATCTTTTCGCTATTATTGTTAGCACTATCAATTTCTGCGTATAGGAAAACTGGCCTCAAGAAGATAATATACGCAGCTACAGCATTCGCTCTCTTTGGAATCCAGTTATTATTTGAGTCATTAGAAGAAGCCTTTGAAGTACTCGATACAGGCTATGGGTCTATAATAACATCCTCAATGACTCTTGCAATTCTAATATTATTTTTTCTTGCAATTGTACAAAAAAATAAATAACATGATTAATGGATCTCATAGTCGTCACTATTGCGACTTGCCTCTATTGTATTTAGAGGCGCTAACCCTCTATAGAGTCTAAGGCCTATCCTCCTCCTGCTATCATACTAGTCATTATTATTAATGGTGCTGTATTGGTAACGTTCTTTCACGAATGAGTCACTGGTGATAAGCTGGCAATAATTGTCAATTTGGAGGTGTATAATGCCACTGTCAGATCCCCAACCCATGTACCGTTTTAATTCTTCGGTTGCGACCATATGCCTATAAGTCTTCTTAAATCATCTGTTGAGACATCTAAATCTAATATAGATTGGGTTACCTGTCCATCAATGACCCGTTTGACCTTTCCGGTATCTTCCTCAATTACTAGAAAGTCATCGTGACCAATAAAGGATATGCCGATGGGTCTAGACAATCCATCGACAATCTTTTCCAGTTTGAAATCAGGTATCCTTACAATAGGTTCTCCAAATATATGAACACCCCAACTCATAAAGCAAGATACTAAAAACACAAGACATAAGGAGAATATTAGATCCTTAGAGTAACCAGTCATATCAGTTCATAGAAATGAGAACTATCTCTATTAAGATTTTCACTCACAACTGTTGCGCTATGTTCTAAAAAGGTAATTTGGGGAAGTGATTATTGGTAAATAATGACAGTTAAAAAGGATATAAACAGATAACAGTATATAAGTGGAATGTCAGATTAGATAAAAGAATTCTTGAGGCTATTTTCATCCGAAAGGCTAAATGGTCCAGGAGTTCCCGGTGGAGGTGGTGGGGTGTTGGTTTCTTTCATTATCGTATTCGTGACTACGGAAATGAAAGGAACCTTATTTGGTAAACCCCAAACGGCGGCTGCAAAATGACCACCTTCTATCAATGACTGATAAATATTTGATAAACCCGCATTAAGATCTGAAAAAAGCATCAATCCTGCTCTACATAGTGCAGCATCAAATGTTGAATTTGGTAAATCGATTGTTTCTGTATCTCCCACTTTAAATTCAATCATATTTGATAGGTCTAATGCAATAGCTCTCTGTTTTGCTATCGATAACATTTGAGGTGAAATATCTGTAGCCAAAATGTAGCAGCCAGTCTTACCCATCTGATTTGCAACTGTAATAGCTGGTTCTCCTATACCTGTTGCAATATCTAGAATTCTAGAGCCTGGTTTAATCTCTGCAAGTTCTATCAAACGGTTACTAAGTTTTCCGGCACCTCTTTCGATTGTCCTCCACCACTTCTGCCAGCCACTAGTCACACTATCCCACTTCTGGCGTTCTGTCTCTTTGTATTGCCTTGAATCTACAGCTGTCACTAATTTTCCTCTTTGATTGAGAACCAATTACATAAAAATCGTTTCATGTGGTATGAAAATTATAGAGAACTGAGAATCCTGAGTTAGTGAGTACTTCGTACGCCTTCACGGTTGTCTCTACAAGTGCTTGACATCATCTTCGTTTGAGACGTCAGCTTTAACAAAGATACCGTCGCTTCCAGCTTCTTTCACCAGCTCCATTTTCCCGCACGACGGTCACCTATTGAGGGGGTTCCTTTTGGATAACTCATTACAATATGTACCTTCAAATTCACTTTCTGTTCTGATCTGTCAAGCATCCTAATTAATGTAAAGATTAATGTAAAGATCGAATGTCAGGAGGCCTAAATAGAGGTGCTGTAAACGCATTCACCCCTATCGACGTAGGACGTTACACATTACCCCGTCACCTGTTGTTATGTGAACCATTTTTGAACTAAATTTTGGGCTCACAACCTTAACGCTGAACGAACCTTGTCGGGTTGAGCGAGCATTATCTGCCTGCCTCGATACTGATTCAATGCCGCTTCAACAAGATGATCGCGAAGGATAATCCTTTGATCATCTTTCAACGATTGATACTCTTCAAGAAGAACAGCAGAGTAATTACTTACGTACATGGATGG
>JAATVP010000005.1 GCA_014523625.1 Nitrososphaerales archaeon TH5896 | reverse complement strand
TACTGTAGTTAGAACATTAGAATCAGTGGCGTCCGATAATGGAAATATTGGTGCTGAACATGGATATACTCGACTTCATATCAATGCAAATCATAAGCTAAAGACGGTTGACGGCTTACTAACTGGCTTTCATGAACCTGAAGCTACTCATCTGGATTTGCTTACGGCTTTCCTCTCGACTGAAGGAATTCGGAAGGCATATGATGAAGCTATCCAAAGAAAATATTTATGGCATGAATTCGGAGACCTGAATCTAATATTATGAGTCGCTACACATTTGATCACCAAGAATAGTACTAATTTGCTTAACTTATCGAATATCAGTCAGGTTTTTCGTGTTTGTCTCACAGTCCTTCCCATATGTTACTAGTTGAATGAATTATTATATTAGCGAGCTGTTAATATTTCATTAACAGAAATGCTGGTCAATTGGGTAATCCTACAGGTGTAACCAGAAAACATATACGTACGCGATTACGGGTTTAAAGCTGTGTTCCTATAGAAGGGGTCACATTTAGTCTATTAGAATCCTGAGAAGTTTCATGTTGGTTATTTGTTTTGTGGTGTTCTTCTGATAAGATTATCTAACTCTGCATTAAAAATTGTGTCATCACTATAGGCCCGTACTTTAATTAATCGTTCGTAATCTCTTCATAAACAGCAACATCATTTTTAAGATGGATTTTCAGTATTTGTTCGATTTGTGTTAATTTATCCCTTGAGGATTCAAGTAGATGTTGAACGTTATGTCCATGCAAAGGAGGACGCTTATTTGCCTCCTTAATTGGAGCAGGGAAAAGATAACGTCGTACTTCCTTTATGTTCATTTTATTTTTTAGATCTTGTATACACCAGTCCAAAATTTCTTCTTTTCCTCCATTCATGATAATTGCAATATAAACATCCCTTAGCAAAGCGTGAGCCTCTTCATGGCCATAGAGAGCTCTGGCCAGTTCTTGAATTCTATCAAACTTTGTTTTAAATCCACTGCTGGGGGTAGTGATGGAAGGATGAATCGAGTTACTGTTCGATTGTTGTTGTTGTTGGTCTAGCTCATGTTCTTTGCTGTGTGGTGGTAGAGCACCTGATGAATTTTGTTGAAAGCTATCGTGTGCTATAGATATTTTAGAATCGGAAGGGAAACTGAACGCTTTAATATCTGAACGGGCTAATCTTGAATCTGTTTCATTATACCTTGACCTGTAGGTTAATGGGTCGCCTGCACTATATTTGCCTGCAAGACGTCCAATAATGTAATCGATCGTCCGAACTAATTTACCCTGACCATGATGAAGATTCTGATTGTGTCTATTAGCACTATGTTTTCTAGTAAAGCCTTCCGAACATAACGCGCAAAACCATATTTTGCTACCCATTTGTTAAACAGGACCAGCCTATAAACTGTTCGTTAGAGCGCTGCGCTGTGCAGCATTAAATAATGATATTTTAATATAAGATTCTTTCACCCAAGGGCTTAAAAATAGGCTTTATAGCGCTAAGCTGATAAAATTTAACCGTTACTTCTCGCCGCTTGTGATTTCGGTCTCGATTCCGGCAGGCGTTATTTTCATAGACGCCTCGGTAAATCCTATTAAATTGGCAAACGGACAGAATAGCACGGAGCAAATGGAAAATGTTAGTGGCAAACAGACGATAGTGCTTGGTTTAGCTACTGTCCAGTTACCCAGATGATATACAGGCCGCACGGCAGGTTTGGTTGCTCATGGTATAAATCGGTTCTATTGTTTCGATAACCTTAGGTTTACAAAATCATACAAATCATCTATTGGTCCCCCTCCACTATCTCCATGGGTTCCAGCAATCATGTCGACTTCTATTCCACTATCATTGATGAACTTGAGCAACTCCTTACTGTATTTTCTAAATGGATCAGGTGTACTCCCTGGACTATACAAATCACTAGTCAATAAGACTTTTTCTGATGGCAGATAAACTGCAAGCATGCCATCCGAATGGGTATTGTTAATTGAATAAATCTCAATACTTCTATTTCTATCACTTAAAATCATTTTTTTATCAGGTGAAACTGTTTCGATCCTAACTTGTTTTGAAGGACTAGATTGGAAAGAGTCTGGTCTGAGAGTATGTGAAGAATTCAGGATGTGTTTGACTTCATTCAGTCCTGCTTCTGAGCTAATTATTGTTGCACCTTCGGCTGCATACGCACGCAATCCACCTATGTGATCATCATGGGTATGTGTAGCAACGATATACCTTATCGGTTTGTCAGGCCACCTTTTTGCTATTTCATTTATGACTGCCTGTGAACGTTCTTCATAAAGTGGAGATTCGACTACTACTATGTGATCATTCATCTCAACGACCAGACTGTGATGAGTCGACCCAGTGACATGATATACACCTGGCATCATCTCTGTGAAGTTAGCAGAATGATTGATATCATAGTGTGGGATACCAAATGCATGCATTCTCAGGTACCACTGAGACGCCAGCCACCCGCGGGAAGAGTCATCTTCTGCATCTGCAGAAAGATTCGGCAAATCTATAGGAAGTATAAAAGTATCATCTGGCAAGTCTACATTGACATCAATCAAATTCCTTCTTTCTTCAATTACTTCATCATTCAATTCGTGGGTTACTAAGAAAGGAAACATTATTCCATCTACTTCTCGCCAATCGTCAAAATATACTTCTATTAGCACATTGCCGTGAATTGGATCGTCCTCAATTGTTTCTACCTTTGATGGTAAAAATGTACTGTTATCGAAGAAAATCCTGATTGGTGGCATGTCTTCATTTGGAGACAATGCAATTACATAATGTTGTGAACCTCGAAACATCTGATCTGGTTGGGCTTGAATAAAACCTGGATTTTTAATGGCCGTCTGCAACAGAAGTAGAGGAGATGATATCAATTGATCCTTAAGTATAGCATTGATCGCAGATTGCCTCATTTGCGCTTTCTCTGGTGAAAAGAGTCCGTCTTTTCCGTATGTAAAGCCACTATTGTTAGATATCACTATCGAATAATCCAATTTATTCGGATACGGATAGATGACATCCCTATGCCAGTTCATTCTGAGCTTATTAGAGCTTAAATTCTGTGCGAGATCGTAGCTAAAATTAGATACTGGGAGAGGCTGTTCAATGGGTTCAAATTTTTGTCCAGGTTCAAACCGCTTGCCTTCAGCCATAATGAGTTGCGTCTTTACGTCTTGAATTGTTTCCAAGCCACCCAACGCCTCTATGGCATTTGACAGAGGAGCATTATCGCCTTGACCTTCAGAGAGTAATTGTTGGGCTTCTGCGGATCGATATGAAGTAATAATCTGCAGTATAACAACAATCAATAAAACCGTGACTAAAGCCCCACATATAGACGAGCGCAAGATTTTTTTAAACATGACAAACAATACAATTCCTAGATTAATATTCTGGACGTATACATTTGTCAATCTACACTTATATCTTAATCACATGTAATACAAGTGAAATCTCGATTGGTCAACAAACATAGTAGGACAGTGTTGAGGACAATCCGAATTGAAAAAGAACTTGATGACGTTCTGCGGCAAGACGCAGAAAGAAATAGGCTTAGCTTTAATTCATATATCTCCAAGTTAATGACACGATACTCTGAATGGGATCGCTTTAATGAAAGATGGGGAGCAGTATCGATTAGAAAGGAGGCATTCAAGTCCATTATTGAAGCAATTGAATCAGATAAGCTTGTCGATGTCGCCAAGGATATTGGTAGTCACGTGCCTAAGGAATTCATTGTCTTTTGGTTCAAGAAAATCAATCTCGAAACCTATCTTGAGTACCTCTCGTTAGTATGCCATTATGCAAAATTTGCTGAATGTGAAATTGGTATTGATGGAAATGATTATACTATAATTCTTAGTCATGATATAGGGCAAAAATGGTCAGACTTTTTGGGTATATGGTTAACAGAGGGATTGAAGGTTACACTCGGCGTTCTTCCGAAAATTGATACCACTAGGAATTCGGTAGTCGTGAGGTTTCGCATGTAATAAATTCCTTGGATATTCAGGTTTGCTTGTTCCGGTTACAACACTAGAAGAATTAATGTCGGAAATTTACTCTACACAAATTCCTGGAACTGCAACTTTCTTGAATATATGGGGCGATATCGTGATATTGGGAGGGTACTCAGATATTCTGGCACTAATCTCTGACTTAAATCTTGGATCCTTGACTTTAAGGACTTTGAAGCAGAGATTTTGCAGTGCGATTCAAGTAAGCCCCAGTCCTTATCCGTTATATATGATGTTGCCTCTTAACATTTTGACAATTAGATTGACAATCCTGACTGACATCATTGACAACCCCCCCTAGGGGATGTATTTTGTATATTATATTGTCAATATGAACATGTAATATGTTTAATGGCAATTGAGCGTAAAGTAGTGTGGATGACCACAGATTTAGCAAAAGTGTTCAATACACTGTATTAATTTTTAACAAATTAGTCTTGACTATGCCTATACAGTGTAAACAGTCTCCGTTAACAGTGTAAACAGTCTCCGTTAACAGTGTAAACGGTCTTAGAATAACCATTCGGAGCAATAATCATAACAAGCGGTTAAGTTGGTTCTGTTCATAAACAATAGTAATCTAAATTTAATTAATAAGTCAGCAAGGACAAGTTTTAGGAAAAAGTGGAGGTCCACATATTTACAATTGCGTACTGTAAGTCAAGCTGACTTTCCCCGATTTTAATGGCTTGGTTCGTAAAAGTTTCAAGGAATGTCGCTCTTTTACATCTTTGAACAGCGCTTTTCCTCCACCTAAAATAATGGGATTAACCATTAGCCGGACTTCATCAATCAAGCCCATATTCATCAGGCTGGAT
>JAATVP010000073.1 GCA_014523625.1 Nitrososphaerales archaeon TH5896 | reverse complement strand
TTTTTTGCTCTTACTCCTTTATTGAAAAGGGATTTCGGATATTTTCCTTCGTATGCAGAAAGATCTACTACACGATCATCTTCCGGCCAAGGATCTTTACGACTTGTTGGCAATGGTTCTTTACGGCTAACCTTGTATTTTTTTTCAATCTCCGAAAAAGGAAGCCCTATCAGGACATTAGCACCCACTTGCTTAATTTCAGAGATAGGAATATCATATCTTTCATCCTTACCTCCAAATACAACTATCTTGTCAGGCGTTTCTCTTACTACGTGGCCTAAATCCGGAGCGTTAAGCGCTTTTACTCCTTTGTTAAAGTATTTGCCTGAGGTCAAATTGTTCTTATATGGAGATATCGTTCGAAATAAACCTTTCCTAGGTTGTCCTTGCATAACATTGTACAAGTATTAATGTAATTCATCATTAAACCAACATTTTCAAACATTCTATTAGGACTTTTGAACACTTGTACCAATCCATGTTAGTCAGTCGAAAAGCCGACTTATAAAGGAACTAGGGACAATAGCAACACATAAGAATCATAAGAAAATTAAGAATCTGAGTTCTGATGAAACCGTTCCGTTTTGTGCCTGGCGATTAGAACTTCAATACAAATAGATGTATAATTAATACTATCTCCACAAACAATTGGTAAATGAAAAATCATATTACTTGCACAACTATGGCGATAGAGTCCAAGACTTGTTACTACTAGTACTAACGGGAGACTTTCAAACATGTCTGAAACTATTTACTAGCGGTCCACTAGTATTTACTACTAAGTTTCATCCATTACTTAGACTAAAGCATCTACATTAATATAGTATTAGATCGCATATTTCTCTGTGTTTAGAAAGATCTCCTTCGACTATAAGTGGATCATTAGTTGATCAATCATCGCTGTAAAATTGCATACCGCAGCTATCGGTAATGCAAAACCTTCTTATCTTACCACTTACATTGACACTAAGAGATGAATGCAGGCACTAAACCTGTATTGTTTACCGATGATAATCCGCAAGTGTTGAAAGCTATCGAACGTGATTTGACCGTGCAATATGGTAACCGTATTCGTGTTGCTCAAGCAGAATCTGGCCAGAAAGGTCTCGAAATGATGAAACAACTGGAATTGAACAATGAGGCAGTAGCTTTATTTTTGGCGGATCAAAGAGTGCCTCAAATGACTGGAGTCGAGTTCCTAGGAACGACAATGGATATATTCCCTGAGAATCAAGAGCTTATTTTTTGAACTTATTCCATGCATTCTGTTATTACAATGCATTAAAATTCTATTCATATGGTAATTATTAAAGAAAGTGGTTGTTACATGGTAAAGTGTTAGTATTGCTCATCCACACTCTTATGCCACTAGTGCCGTAGTACTATGTGAGGATATTGAGAATATTGAAGCAGTAGACGAATAATTATAAGTAAAGGAGAGGAACCACGTAAAAACTGCCATAAAAGGTATATCTTTGAAATAACACCATCTATTTTGAAAATTTGTACTAGTTTTCTTGGACTTGAATATTAGTTTATGTTTAGTTTATGTGGGTTATCATAGCTAGAATATAACCTTACTATCGCTAGTGATGTACATCAAAATGTATTATCATAATTGAACGAAACATTCCATCTGATATTCTATTCTGTGTTAGCTAACATTAGAGTGCAAGTTCTTATATGTATGACAACTACATATAATGATGAGAAACAATCCGAAATACATAGTTGCTGCAGATACGACGATTGCAGTATTGCCAAGAAATACAATCAACGAAACCTTCGTAGGGGTGAAAGAATAGAATGGAAAGAATATTTTCAATGTTAAGGTCGTTTGTGGACGATAGTGAAAAGACAAAATTCTGTGTAGCCTGTGGTAACAAGGCTACACAGGAAGCATTATTCGCTGTAGGCGATGGAGCTATCCTCATAGAAAAATACTGTGACACATGTGCGACAAATGTGCAGAGAAGGTAATAAAAGTACGGCATCAGAAATCAAGTAGATCAAATAAGCACCATTCATTCCAATTCTCTTTAGATATTGGAAGAGCTCTTGGTCTATATAACGTGCAATAATATCCTAAGCCATCTGATTTCTCTGTTGTTTCTTTCAATGATTTAATTTTGAGCCATATCAAGTTGATGATTCGCCTTGTTATATTCTAGTGCCACTCGGTTTATCTTAAATGTAAAGGCCATTATATATAAAATATATTTCGTATTATCTTTATTTTTTGCTCTTACAATTTAATTTGGATAAATCTATATCTTCTTACGAAATTCTAAAAAGGGACCGACATAACATGTTTTGTTTCCTGGTTCAGTATCAAGTATCAAGGAAAGGGCGAATGCAGAACATGTTGAATAAAATGTGCATCAATAGATGATACAATGGATAATATTGAAATCACGTAGAAATATATTTTGCATGTAAAATATTGCAAGGTTTTGTTTATTGGATATAACTAATATGAAATTTGTAATGATTAAATAGTTTGTCTAGTAATTGTCATTATGAGCGACGAAGTAAAAAAGGACTACAAGGGCATGGATCCTATGTCTCCGGAAAAAATAGCATCTCATGAGCCGACTGCTGTGGGTAGAGATCCCGAGGGTATTAAGGGAGGCATTGCTGAATCAACAGAAGAATCAAGAGAAAGGCTCAGAAGGAGTGGTATGACGAAAGGAGCAGACAAAGCCTAATTTTTCTGCCTCCTCCAATTTCTCAATTGCTATTTCAGATTTTGTATTGTTAGTAACAAGATTAGCCGGAATCGCTAAGCCAATCTGGTTGAAGAAAAGGATAGCAAAATTATGGATGACGGAATAAAAGGGAAACGAATCATGGTGGTAGATGATGAACATGACCTTACCTTGTATTACAAGATGTCTTTGAAATATTATGATTTGAGGTCGAAGCATTCAATAATCCAAAAAGAGAATTGTCCAACTTCAAACCAGATTATTATGATTTGATTATTCTTGATATCAAAATGCCAGATATGGATGGTTTTGAGTTACATAGGCTAATAAAAGAAAAAGATCCAAATGTTAAAGCTTGTTTTCTTACAGCAAGTGAGCTTTACTATAAGGAGTTTAGAACAAAAGAATATAGTACATTAGACAAGGAGTTATTCATTCGTAAACCTATTGGGAATGAAGAGCTAATAAAGGAGATTAAACGATTAATTAGAAATAACACGTAAGGATAGACCTACCTTACAATACATTTTTGATTAGTTATCATTAACGAAGACGAATTAGTGAACGCTACTAGCTTACCGCTTATTTATGTAGAAAATGTAGAAATGATACTCCCCCTGACACAACAGTATTACAATACTTTTATGATCTTTGAGTTATAGTGTATTGTGCTTCATAATGCCATGTCGAAATATATGTATGAGAATAGGTTCAAGTTTTGGATATTATAGCGAAGGAATAAAATACTGCAGCAGATGTGAAGTATTTCTATTTCATGAGGGCCATGCCTGTCCGTGTTGTAAATGTCCTCTGCGAACTTCACCAAATTATAGAAAAGGTAAGGAAAGATTACGTGCAAACCGAGTAATACATAAATCCATTTAAAAATTATTAAAAACTGAATCTTCCAGAGTTTAGACGGCAAATCAGTGAATGAGCAGACATACATATAATGCAAGCCCGGTAACTTTATTTTATGATGACAGCAGAAGAATATCTATTAAGGAAGAGTTTCTAGCAAGAACATATCTTCACGGGATTTAGACGCCAAAACCAAATAGATACAAAATGAAAAAATAATATGTCCGAAGTATCGGATTCTTGAAGTGAGTAGAGGAGAATTTACAAGGTAATTCACTACTGAGCATCAAACAGCAGTCAGAAGTGTATTGATTTGACCACAGGAATTAGTACATTCGTTAATGTATAGGATTTTATGTATTTATCGTTCTTAGAATCAGAAGGTAAATTTCTAAATTCTACTATTTACTCAGACCAAGAACGATATCCACTAATGAGAGGCCAACGTTCTATGAGGCAATAACATTGGTTAATTCTTGCACTTTAGTATTTAGCTAATAGATAATGCTAGTAACAGCCCACTTTCGAATAGCATTTCTATTTACGTCACACTCACAATTTCTTCGACAATATTTAATAAGCTTACATTAAGACAGATCAGAGTTTAATATTATATGTGAACAGATAATCAAACGAAACTAAAAATCTGGTTAGTAATCATAGTCTATTCCTAGTATGGTTTTTATGCATTCTTAAGACAACTATATACAATGTCCTTTCTTTCCCTCCTTTCACAGGAAAGAAAAAACTCCTGTAAAACGATGGCCGGGGTTTGTACTCCGTTCACCGAGGCCACTATTATGGTAAAGGTGAAAAGCCAAACACGGAGTTGACTGATAATAGCGCCTTTACCTACAGGAATTTACTATACACGTTGTCCATAATTTCTTGGAGATCTGGACATACAACCAATAATCTTACCGGTTGGTAAGAAATATCCTAGGTGGACATTAAGTAGAATATTGAGTATATTATACTCAGATGAGAGTAATGAAGCTTTGATACTTGATGTATCTATTCCAGCAGTTGTAATTATAATACTACCGGCGATTATAATATCCTTAGAAGAGAACTCTAAGGGAGCGAGCCTTGGACAAATTATTGTAAACGTTTCAAGCAACCTTTCTTCGTAGTAGTGACAATGACGACTCTTATGCTTGGAATGCAGAATTCCCTTCTTGTTCTGGAATCCTCAAATAATAGTTGGAAAAATAAGGAGTACTTGAAAGGTACACATCCTCAAAGTATTTCGTTTGATCCTCAAAATCCGGATATAGCATATTGTGGTACATTCGGAGACAGCGTATGGAAAACCGTTAATGGCGGTCAGACATGGAGCAACGTCGGAAAGGATGCTATATCCAGTCCATATGTTATGTCTGTCGCAGTTAGTTCTCTAAATAGAGCAAATGGTTTTGGCAGAGTATACGCTGGAACTGAACCAAGTGCATTTTATATTTCAAATAATGGAGGAGACTCCTGGGAAAGAATGAATACGCTAAACGAATTACCATCATCCAAATCGTGGAGCTTTCCTCCCAGACCGTGGACTCATCACGTCAGATGGATTGAACCAGATGCAAGTAAACCAGAGTATGTTTTCGTTGCTATAGAAGCAGGAGCCCTTGTACAAAGTCATGATGGAGGTAAGACTTGGATAGACCGAGACGAGAAGCAAGGACCATATGATACTCATACTCTAGCTACGCATTTCAAAGCCCCTAAGCGTCTCTACTCGGCTGCTGGTGACGGATATTTTGAGAGCTTTGAATATGGAGAATCATGGACTAGGCCCATGGAAGGTCTAAGACATGATTACCTTTTTGACTCCGGTGATCCTAATGTCGTGATAATATCAGCCTCTAATGGACCTAGCACTTCCTATTCATCTCAAAACGCTGAGACATTCGTGTACAGAAAAGATGCGGAATGCAAGGAATGGAAGGTTGTTACAGACGGTCTTCCTGGATCAGAAGGATCAACCATTATGTGCTTTGCTGCAAACCAAAGAGCTCCAGGAGAATTCTACGCTGCTAACAACCATGGTTTATTTGAATCAAATGATTCAGGTAAATCATGGAAGAGACTCGATACTCCGTGGCCAAAAGAGTATCTTCAACAGACTCCGTGGGCTCTTGCAATTAATGGGAGTTAGTACATAAATAAATCTCAATTATTTATGGTCGTTTATGTTTAGATATGACTCAGGCAATTTGAAAGCATTTATGAATCATCATGACTCTGGAAAGTGACAACGACACTGACAATGGCTAGTTCCAGACTCAACAGTGGCAACACCAGAACATTCACTATGCTTCTCATCTCTGCATAATTGCGATAGTACCTCTTCACTCAACCAAAATCCAATTGCTTCGTTATGTATTTAAAGTTATAAAAGGACACTTTGACCAACAAGATACTTCATTAATCTAATCTTGTTCAATCATTGAATTAGATTATCTAAGATTCTGTGAATCATTTCAGCCAGAGTCCTGTGGTAAACCGTTTCCACTGGATCCTGTTGGCCAGCAAATGCCTCGGCAAGTAGCATTTCCCTTTCAAAGTCGCGAATGAACCATTCCTTCAAACTTGAGCCTTCCTTTCTCAAGTCTTCATCCAAGTTGCGACCGAGTTTCAGTCGAAGACTGTTGAGCCTCGTTTCTCTATCGCTTGAACTTGACATCCGAAAAGTTCACTAACCTTTTTGACTACAGAAGTTTGTTATTATCACAATGATCATTCCTTTACCGCTTCAAACGTCGTAAGCGTTTCGTGTATTGACTCTGCTATCAACCTATGAGCTTCTGCTCCTCCCAAATCGTTGTCCTTTTTGCACTTGTTTCCTTCCTCGATATGTCTAGCAAACTCTTGGGATAGAGTTTTCATCATACCGGCCTTATCCTGTCTGTTATTGTCCTTATCGAGGGTTTCAGTTAGATCGCGGAGTCTATTGATTCTTTCATTTGCTGATGACCTTAGCATGTCTCCCTAGATTATGCTTCAATGTATTTAGCAGTTGAAATCATCGTCTAAACACTATTATTTGAAAGCAAAGGTTCAATGCGGACGTCGAAAAAGAATCTTTAGTTAGTTTGGATTTTTTCGATCTCTTTCAGAACCATCGACAGCTACAAGGATTTTAGAAAGTTCCATGCACATTAATAATTGTTTTAGTTTTATTTGTGTTATCTCATTTATCATTTCTTTTTATCTCTAGTAGGTGTGTTTATAATTTCAATTATGAAACATTAGCAATATAGAATGATATATACATTAGCAATATAGAATGATATATACATTAGCAATATATATTAAAAGTGACTAGTATATGTAATAATTGCAATACGAGTCTTCTAACCGTTCAAAACTTAGAAATAGTGAGAGCTGATTATTTCATAAGGTTATCAAAATGTGCCATGTATATATAATTCGCTGAAGGATTCAAACTTGGTTAAATTCATAATTTAGTATATCATCCGTCTCTTTATTCAAAATTGAAACCAAAGTTCGATGATATCAGCCATGCACAAAGAAAAGTCGATAAGTAATTCAGGATTTTTAAGGAAAAGAAACAGTACCCTTTAGACTAAGTAGTTTAAAAAGAAAATGAATCAATACGATTTTTACTTCTAAGAATCTTCTATTTCGTCTACCAGTTAAGGCTTCCATTAAAGGAAATTCTTAATTCGCCTAGTGTAATTTCTAATCTGTTCGGTGTCTCGATTAAATGTCATAGTATCAGTACACTTATAACAAGCCAATAAAAGTAGTCTCTAACTGTCGTCAAAATATATGCACATATTTAATTTTTCTACTCAGATTTTGTCTATCATTGGCTCAAGCTTCACAGCTATCAAAAATTGTTCTTGATTCTATATCCTCTCTAATTGGGTTTAGTATAGGGTTTATGGTCACGGGTGTTGTTTTGATACTAGGATCATACATTATTCACTTGAAAGTTATCCTACATCCACAGATTCTTCTAATAATCAAATTCTTTCGAATAATGCGATGGAAGCAAAAGCAAATACTCAAGATTTAGTAAATACATTATCCCCTCATCAATCTGGTGAAAAAATATTGTTATTAGGGT
>JAATVP010000072.1 GCA_014523625.1 Nitrososphaerales archaeon TH5896 | reverse complement strand
TTCTCTTACGAAGGACAGCAACATGAAAAGCAACAAAAAAAGGAACGAATTAATGGTAACATTCAAAGGGGTAAAGTATGGAGCTTTTGCAGGTTTTATAGCGACTTGGTCTATTTCTTCAGTTATCGCCGTCACCGAACTCCTACTAGGCTTGAGTATGGGCACTTTTTATTCCATTATAGGTATTAGTTTAGGTGTCAATAATACGGTGGCGGCTGCATCTACAGCTTTTGGGCTTCACCTTCTGATCGGTACTATAATAGGAGCTGTCTTTGGCGTCATCGGAATTAGGTGGAAAAAGGTACGTATGCTTAATCCGTACAAAAGTGCGTTGGTTGGCATGGGAGCAGGCATTGTAGTGTGGTTAGTATTGTTCCTCCCAATAACAACGTTTTTGGTTCAACCATCTATTAATTCCATCACTACCGTGCTGGCTATGGAATCGCAGAAGGCATTATTGTCAGAAGATATAACCCAGTCAATTACAAATATTTCATTTGCGGCATTTGGGTTCCATTTAATTTGGGGTGCCGTCTTTGGATTTATAATAAGCTCTCTACTAAGAATCAGACTGTTTGGCATAAAACAGCACTACAAAGATATCGTGAACATAGATCCAAATATCAGATTGGTTACCATTTGTGATTCAGAGGGTAGAACGATGTACTCCCGTCATCGCCAAGGGATAAAGAATTTGCTCACCCCTGAAGAGAGCAAAAAATCACTTGAGATGGCTATGACTGGATGGAAGGTACGCAGTGATCTTTCAAATAAGATAGGAAAGGGAAGGTACGTTGTCGCAGAGTATGAAAGGATTAAGCGCATTACTATGCCTTTTGGAGATGATTATCTTCTATACCTAACCACAGAGACACAAGCAGATCATTTGAACATAATCAATCGAATTCGTAGATTAGAAGCGGGGTTAAAGTATTCATATAAGTAATTCGCTTATGAATTTTTCAAGTACTTTACTAGTACATAGCCTCTAGAAGTAATAATTGAAGAACATAAGATGCCCATTAGGTTAATCACTCAACGTGCTCTAAGTAAATTAATATAGTTACTAAAGAGAGGATTTGTTGGAGAGTGCTCATTCAAAAAAAAAGAGATTATAGTTCATTGGCTAAATATGGAGGTTATTGTACGGCTCAAATAAGCACGATGCTACTCATGCTCCAATATTTTATCATTTCAGACTCTGAATGTCCTAAATGAGCATGGGGCTGTAACGAGCTCTTAGATTATTTTCAAAACCATGGGCTTACACTCTTACTGATCGAGAACCCGCTTCCCGAATAGCCCCAACATGGTGACTCGAAAGATGTTGCCATCATGTGATTCTTATCAGAAGTTATATTAGCTAAAGTGAAACAACCAACTGGTTTGAGTCTAAACAGGATTCCTGAACCTCCATATTCCCTAGTAGTGTGCGAAAAACCTTCTGTTGCACTCAGGATAGCACAGGCTTTAGGGACTTCGAGCTTCGCAAGAATTACAGGACTTGGGAAAGATTTAGGACCTGCAAAAAAAAGAAAAAGTGGATTGTCATCAACGGCGTTTTTAGCAATCTCTCATAATGGTCAGGCTTTTGTTGTCTGTTCTGCCCTAGGTCATTTGTACGGATTGGTGGATGTGAAAGGAGACCGAAGTGTATATCCAGTCTTTGATGTTAGATGGACGCCAATTTTAAGAAAGAGAAGCGGAAGGGGTCAAAGGACAACTGTGACGTCCGTACAAATAATTAAGTCTATATCCTTGCTTTCTCAAAAAGCCACAAAATTTATTCATGCTTGTGATTATGACCAGGAAGGTGAAGTGATTGGATATAATATTTTGGAATATGCATGTAATAACAAGTACGAGATGTCATTAAGGGCCAAATTTTCTACTCTCACTGATCAGGAAATTAGAAATTCATTTGACAATCTCCTCCCACCAAGCAAAACATTAGCTGAAGCTGGAAGAACTAGACATCTGATCGATTTTATTTATGGGGTCAACCTGTCGAGGGCACTCACACAGGCTTTTAAGAATAGTAACAATCGCAAAAAATACCATAATTTATCAATAGGAAGAGTACAAGGCCCCACTCTTGCTTTTGTGGTAGATAAAGAGTTATCTATTATAAACCATATTCCGGTACCTTACTGGACCATAAACGCAGAATTTGAAAAAGATGGACATATAATTAAAGCACATTATTGTCGGCAGAAAATAGAAACGCAATCAGAGGCTACGTCAATAATCCACGCCTGCTCAAGTCATGATGGAAAGGTTACTGAAATTAAGAGCCAAAGGAACAATCTTTTCGCTCCACATCCTTTCAACCTGGGAGATCTGCAGAAGGAGGCCTATAGAGTATTTAAGTTCTCTCCAAGTTATACGTTGTCCGTTGCTGAAAAGCTATACATTTCTGCACTAATTTCATATCCCAGAACCTCAAGTCAAAGGTTGCCCTCATCAATAAATTTTAGGAAAATTTTGTCAGATCTTTCGAACATCATTATTTCTCCTGCCCCTGAATACATAGTCAACAGTAGTAGCAGTAGTAGTAGTAATAGTAGTAAGTCTAATGGACTTCCTATGAATGGTACTTACACAAAAATAATTACAGATCTGCTGTCAAATTCAAATCATCTGTCTCCAAATGAAGGAAATAAGACAGATCCTGCACATCCATCGATTTATCCAACAGGAGAAAAACCAAGAGGCAAACTAAATTCAAGTGAATTCAAACTATTTGATCTTGTTGTTAGGAGATTTTTGGCAACCTTTGGTCAACCAGCGATTAGTCAGCATATCATGGTGACGATTTCTGTAGTAGGAGAACATTTTTTTGAGGCTGATACCAGGATGATCATTGACCAAGGCTGGATGCACTATTACAAGCCTTACGTAAGCAATACCTTATGTTCAGCATCCCAATCTAATTTGCAAAATCTTCAGACGAATGACGCATTGAGAAATCATGGTGTTACAATGAAAGATAGGTTCACTCAGCCTCCTTCAAGATTCAACCAATCTAGTTTGCTAGAAGAAATGGAATCGAAAAAGATTGGCACAAAAGCCACACGATCGGAAATTATCAGCACTTTGTTTAAGAGAAATTATGTTGGCTATGTGAGTAACATCCGTTCTTCTAAAGATGCCTCTTCCTCCAAACACCATGATGATTCTGGTGGTGGGATAGAGGCTACAGATCTCGGGATTGAAATAGTACAATCGATGCGTCGATACATACCGAACGTAGTATCTATAGAGTTAACCAGATCTACGGAAGAACTTCTTGAAGGAATTGCATTAGGCAACGACACAAGTGATTCTGTCATAAAGTATGCAATAGCCACACTAAAAGAAGCGATTATCCCTTTTAAGGAAAAGGAAATTGAGATAGGCAATCGAATAACAGATGCAATAAACCTTACTAATAATAAGCGACAGACGATTTTAGGAACCTGTCCTATTTGTGGTAAGGGAAGCCTGAAAATTATAAAATCAAGAAAAACTATGAAGAGGTTTGTCGGGTGTTCTAATTACAAATCCGGTACATGCAAAGCAGCGGTTCCATTACCGCAAAGTGGATCGATTAGATTCACAGGCGAAATTTGCTCTTCATGTCGATGGCCAGTCCTTGAAAATGCCTTTTCTCGTGGGGCAAGCTCTCGATGGAAATTTTGCATTAATCTAAATTGTCCATCTAAGAAAAAATAGATGTACCTTCGAGTACTACGTTCACGAAGGCTTCTACTCCTAAAATGAAGACTGTGGTTATAGAACAAGATAGCTGCATTATTTTTCCACAACATTTGATAAAAGTTAGTTTACGTTATCCACCTCTAGCCGTAAGCTATTTTATATCAATGCATATCCCCGAGTCTGATTTCTGGCTTCTACGTCCGTGAATTAATATCACAATACTAATACAATAGATAATGACGTGGGAATCATAATTTTTGAACAAATGTATTATCCTAATCAGATTCGAAATGAGGAGGCTCATTCGCGAGGCAAAAGCGTTTATATCCTTTGAACCTTAATCCTGACAGAATGAAAACTAAAATTTTTGTGAACTTACCGATAAAGGATCTAAATAAATCTGTAGCTTTCTTTACCAAACTCGGCTTCAATTTTAATCCTCAATTTACTGATGAGAATGCAACATGTATGATTGTTGGAGAGGACATCTTCGTCATGCTTTTGGTTGAAAAATTTTTCAAGAGCTTTACTAAAAAAGAAGTCTGCGATACTTCCAAATATACAGAAGTGATAGTAGCGTTATCAGTTGATTCAAGAGATAAAGTAGATCAATTGATCAACAGAGCTATAGAGGCAGGGGGAAGTGAACCGCGAGAAAAACAGGATCATGGTTGGATGTATGGCCGAAGTTTTGAGGATATCGATGGACATATCTGGGAGGCATTCTTCATGGAAGAGAGCGCAATAAAAAAATGACACATCTAAATGCTTGAATCTAGAGATGCTATCCAAAAAATCTAACCATGCCGCCAATTTGGTAAAGGCATCATGAACTGAATTGTTGGCAAAAGTAACGACCCGCCATTACTTGATAAAGTCATCGATTTCTAATGCAACTATAAATGTAGAAAGTTGCCTGTCTCATGCGATCCAAGAACGTTACCACAATAATGATAATGCAAAAGCTAACTGACATTCAGACAGAGTATCAGAGTTAAAAGGATGCGAATTCAGAAGAGGTAATGAAAGCTTCAATAAATTTACAAAGATGAACCTATTATCATGTAGACCTTAAAGCTGCAATAATATCTCTTTCCTTGATCGGCCCATTCCTCACCACGGTCAAAGTTTCGTCACCAGCTAATTGTATTATGGTAGAATGGGAATACTTATTCAATTTACCACCATCTAACAAGGCGTCGAAGTTCGTAAGTGAGGTTGTACTAATTTGGGATGGACTTTTCACGGACTCCTGACCGGAAATGTTTGCACTAGTTCCAACCAGGTAGTGACTCAACTTGAGAAGCGAAAGGGTGCATGGATTGGCTGGTATTCTCACTGCAAGTGAGGAGCTATTAGCGGTTAGCCTTGGAGAGATGTTTCTGTTAAACAGAGGACATATTATCGTTAGAGGACCAGGCCAAAATGATCGAGCTAGTTTCTTAACCTTATTCGAAACCTCTACTACGTTTTCGAGATCTAATAGACTAGCACAAAGAACTGGCATCGCCTTCTCAGCCACCCTATTTTTTAATAGAAATATTCGCTCTACAGCCTTGTCATCAAACGGATTGCAACCTATTGCATATACGGTGTCTGTGGGATACACAATTACCCCCCCATCCTTCACTATGTTTGCACAATTCTCAATACCATTATCCTCCCCACATTTGAAATTCAAATAGCCACCCGTCGAGTTATCCATGTTCATCGAAAGACCGAAATAGTATCAAATATCAGCATCCGTTAAATAATCCTTTTGTACTCCTGCCTTCTATCAGAGGATTCTGATTCAACTCATTATTTACGTATTCCTTGAGCTCGTCTATTCCAAGCAAACATTAGAAAAACAAATGGTATCAACATGATTCCAGTGGCGATCAACACCGGTTGGATGACTCTAAAATCGACTGGTTGACCTAACGCCATCATATAGGGAAAAGGGTAAAGCCCAGATACGAAAAACCAGAACGCAATGAACAATAAAATAAACTTTGCATTTCTTTTTAAGAAGCTAGGAGGAACAGCCTTGCCTTTGTTACATTTCACGCACATATTCTTGCCATAAATAATGCATGAAGAACACACACTCCTTTCACAATATGGGCAGATCCTATCACCAAATCTAGAACCACAAATTGTGCAGCTTGTCAAACTCTACCAATGCAATATAACGTGAATCGCATAATAATATTTTGTCATCTAATTGAAAAGAAAAGCTCTGAAAGGATGAGATTCTGCTTTTTGGAGTGTAAATAGATAAATATGCTTACCATCTCCTGCAATAGAGTCTCTTGTATGGAAATTGAGCACTGTGTATTTCCAGATGATCTAATGTATGATTTAGACAATTTGATTTGGGCACGGAAAGATGCTGGAAATGTACTTGTTATCGGAATTACGTCAATACTGTCCGCAATTGCGGGTAAAATTTTAGCTGTGAAGTTAAAGGGGGTTAATACAACAATAATGAGGGGGAAAAACATAGGAACAATTGAAAGCGGAAGATATTTTGGCACAGTTAGAGCTCCTGTTGATGGAAAGATCATGTCCATTAATCATGAGCTTGTCAGCAATCCAAAATTAGCGAACGATTCACCCTATGAAAAGGGATGGTTCATCGCTCTTACTCCAACTTCTGATATTAACATTATGAAAGACCTGAAATCGCTACCCGACGATAGTGAGGAAATTAGATCATTAATCCGTACATTGCATGTCAAATGCTATGCAGCTCTTCCGGATTTTGAAATGTTTGAAATAGGTATTGAATGCGCGGCGACGCTATCAAAATTAGACGATCTCATATCAGGTATCGAAACTGGACAAATCGTTCACCTAGTCTCAGATGATCCTATGGCCGACATAGAAATGACTAGGTGGGCCGAACAGACCGGACAAAAACTGATAGAAACGAGGATAGAAGAAAATTTATTGCATTTCCTTGTCCAAAAAATAAATTGAATCTCTTAGGAAAGTTGAGATGTCATACCTTTATCGAAGATTTGCTACTTCTCGATCGGATTTGCGATCATGTTTCCCCATTCAGTCCATGAACCATCATAGTTCTTTACGTTCGGATAACCTAAGAGGTATTTAAGAACAAACCATGTGTGCGATGACCTTTCGCCGATCCTACAATAGGCGATAATTTCCTTATCAGAAGTAATCCCTTTTGATTCGTATAGCTGCTTAAGCTCTTGAGTGTTCTTGAAGGTACCATCACTATCATTTACTGCCTGGGCCCATGGAATATTGACGGCGCCTGGAATATGTCCGCCTCGTTGAGCATGCTCTGTTGGATACTCTGGTGGAGCAAGAATTTCTCCGGAAAACTCTTTCGGAGATCTAACATCTATCATCTTTAGTCCTGGAGCGCTAACAGCGCGTTTGACTTCATCTAAAAATACCCTTATTTTG
>JAATVP010000071.1 GCA_014523625.1 Nitrososphaerales archaeon TH5896 | reverse complement strand
ATATCACCATATTTTGTTGTTAAATCGTTCAGAACAGTTAGAGGAGTCTTTAGAAATTGCAAACTAAATAGATAAGGAAATTTAGATTTGGGGCCAGGTGGGCGCTTGTGCTGAAATCCCGGGGCAGTTGCGGTCATTAGCATTTTATGAGTGTGTTATCATAGATATAAGTTCATTTTGACGATGACGAGATATAAATAAAGAGAATACCTGCCTGTAACTTATCCAATATTCAACCCACGCCTTTCCACAATAGTTACATCGAGATTCTTGATAGGACAAACCATCGTTGGTATGATATATTGGAATGATTGTCATATTATCTAATTTACACATACCGTGTTCAACTTTAGCAGTAGTATGGTCGGAATGCCTACCTAGTATTACCCTACTCATGTCTGCTATATAGATCTATAGAATCAGTTTTATTTAACACTTCTTACAAGAGATTATTACACTAATTTAAAAAATATGATTTGATTGCAATTTTCATTATTATTATCATAATTCTCTGATAGGTCAATCTAAAAGAAGGCACAGCACAAAAAGTTCGTAATAATACTCTCACTAATTAAGTAGTCATCACCGAGTCGTTCTTTTCATGCATCAACCTTACTATTCCACTTCTTCGTTACTGTTAGATGTCTCACCATCATTTTCACTATCTGATTCACCTTCTCCATTTCCAGAATCATTACCATTATTTGTACTTCCTTCTTCATCTTCATCTCCATTGCCGCCGGTGTTGTTTTCACTTGAATCTTCTGCTCCTCCTTCTGTTATCGCAAGTTCGTCTAGAGAAATCCTTTGTCCATTTATGCCAATTAATGTGTTAGAATGAAGCGTATTTTGTTCAGACGCTCCATCACGTAAATGCAGAGCCTCAGACGGGTCTGGGATATTTATCATAGTATTGTTGTATACCAAGTTCTCAAAAGAATCTTCATCTACGTCTATCCCACTTCCACTGTTTGAAACAGAATTGTTATAAATTTCATTATTACGCGATTCAGAAATGACAATTCCATTTTCTTCGTTGCTAACAAAATTATTCCTGGCTATAGAATCGAACATATTTCTGCTAAACATAATACCCATTTTTGTATTATTGTACACTTTGTTATCTTCTATTACTATGTTATAACATTCCAAAGAACAGATTATGCCTATTGAACCATTGTCGTGTACTGTGTTATTTTTAATTGATATATCATGTGTTTCAGTATGTGGATCTAATCCATAATGTAAATTGTCATGAATATGATTATTCTCAACCTTCATTCCGCCAACTCCCTTTGAGTAGAAAGCAAAGTAAAGATCATGTATATCGTTTCCACTTACTATGCTACCATCTCCCCCTTCGTACCTAAGTCCGGTACGTCCTCCTCCGTATCCTGATTCATATCCAAGATATGCTATCTCTGAATCTATAATGTCAGTGGTCCCTGTAGCATCATCATTAACTACAATATAAGGTCTTGGGGTGCCAATATGAACATCCTCACCATTTCTATGAGAGTCTAGGCTTGAGGTATAATTATTCGTATTAGGATTCCATGAGCTTATCTTTGCTGAATCAATCTTCAAACCACCTGATATCAAGATTGGATAGGCAGTTTCTCCATCTCCGAGTATCTTAAGCCACGAAGTATCGCTAGAATTGATATTCAGAATAGCATTTTGAGCCACAGTAATCCCTGAATTTAATATCCATCCTTTCTCAATACTTGCATCCCTTTGTAGGACGCCTGGATCTCTGAGTGCGCTGTCAATCTGTGTTAAATCAGTAGTCTTGCAAGTTACAGTTATCATTCTTTCTTCAGAGTTAAATGTCACACACCCAGAAGTATTATTTGAGGAGAGTGAAGATGATGAAGAATCACTCGTCTCAGATGTAGGCAATTCAACCATTGAGGCATAAGTTGAGGGACCTAAAATGATGAATATTGCATAGATTGCTACTGCAAGTATTGTGATAATTAAATTCATTTTGGCTGTGACTAATGTATAACTGTACATAATACATTTAAATGAATTATAGAAAAAACTCAGCTATTTTAAGAAGTGTAATCGTCAGCAGCATTTTAATGCAGATTTTATTGAGCTAAAATACTTGTCATACAGATGTCGTTTAAACGACTATTGTCTTATGTCGTCAATGTATATTTTAAAAGGAGAGGGTAGCGCGTCAAAAAAAGCGCAATTCAACAGCATTTGGGTCCAGCTATGAGAATGGCATTTTTGTAGGAGATATAACTACCGGCACACTTTTTTACTTTGAACCAAATGCTGATAGAACTGGCATAAATTTGGAAAGTGATCCCTTGTTAAGTGATCTAATTGCAGATAGTGATGATGAAATATCAGCTGTGACATTTGGAACAGGTTTCGCAGGAATCACTGATATAGTCCTGATGGTAATTTGTATATTCTCGGTTATGAGCGAGAAACAGAAGGACAAGGAAGTCTCTACAGGATATTACCGACAGGCGAAGGAGCTACTTCTACTGGAATTCCTTCCTCTACGCCTCCCGACACCGTTGCTCCCGCAGTTGTTGATGAAGGTGAAGTTGAAACCGGAGAGGGTGCAGAAGATGAGGCGGATGGGAACAACGATGATAATAATGACGGAGAGGATCAGGATGAAAATAGCGATCAAAATGAATGACTATGATTAGGAATGAATTCCACGAAATAATATACTAGAATGACTGGCATCACCAGTAAGAGGATCGCAAAGGCGATGGCTGCAATTAACTGTCATCCTAAACTGAAACTATTCATTTTGTCTTATCCTAATAGAGCAGTATTTGATCTAACTGGATGCTTAGTCTTTTACTTGCTTGCAACGCTGGCATTAATATGCATGCACCGTAATGCTCAACGGCATTAAATACAGCATAATACCAACTTAAGAATATGAGTTCTTATGATTTGGATGAGATGAATCAAGATAAGGTAGTCTGTCCTCAGTGCCAGACCGAAGGAAAGAGGAGTAAAGTCATCTTATATCCTGGCCAAACTGTACCAAAGATGAAGTATACTGATGGGTATTGGGATGAGAACGGGGACTTCATAGCATTCAATGCTGAGATCAAACTTCCTGGGTATAGTTGTAGTTATGTTCATTGATGACACTGTGGATAGTTAATGATGAATCAATACGATATGATTCACAAGTTAAGTAAGCTAATTCAAAAGTATCAGGCTAGCAAGCTAGAGTCAATACTTAATCGCTTTAAATACACAGAATGTGGCTCTCCTTTGATTGTACCTGTAGCATTCAACAAAGAACATTTGGAAATGATGAAATTGTTGTAAGCAATGGCATTCTTAAGGTTCATCCTGACAAGCCTTTTATATCATTATTATTACTGCCTAATAATGATAAAGACAAGTCTAACCGTTATTGCCTTGTTGGTACTGATGGGAGCCGGATTGACCGTATCGACCATACCCATTATTAGTGCTACACCTACTAATGCTACTTCTACTAATGCTACTTCTACTAATGCGAGTCAACAAGTCATTGACCAGCCACATTTTAAGGCTGATCTACGCGGGATTCAGCAATTTAGTCCACATACGAATGCAAGCGGGGAAGCATATTTTAGAGTCCTAGATGACGAAAACATCGGATATTTCGTGGATGTTCGTAATATTAGTGGAGTTAGTAGTGCAATTATAACATATTGGGATGGTAGCTTCCCAGACAGAGAGATTATACCTTTGCGCTTAGCTCCTCTTGAAGGCGTAGCTTCTGGTGAAGTATCAAGTGGGACGGGCGAAGGGACTTTTGGAGTAAGTAACTTCTCCGAGAGAGGACCTGTGGAGCGTTCAATAGGTGATTTTGTTAAGAATGCGCTTGATGGGAATATATACCTAAAAATTACAACTGTGCAATCTCCTCTTGGCGAGATAGCTGGAAAATTGGTGCCTCAGGTAGAGTAGCAAGTATTCCCACTTGCATATTTTTTTCTCCCGCTAACTCAAGCTAGGAGTTGCTCTTTAAGAACTATAATCTCTAACAATCCTTTCAGAATTTCTGTGGGGTGGATTTGTCCTGCACGGCTGGACCGTTTACAAGCATTGACGATTTATTGTGGCTAATGCAGGAAATAGGTGACAAAACACAAATTGGTACCAGCACTTAATAATTTTGGCCTCTGCTGTAAACCGCTCGAAGCGCATAAGCCCTTGTCAACTGTGCTTACTCGTGGTATGACTAATAATAGAAACTGCTTTAGCCTTATCAAATGCTCTATTATTACCCTTTGGCTTAAGTTTCCTATCAAGCTCCCTTACCTCCCTTAAAGTCGTGAAGAACATAGACTATTAGAACAACGTCTATTGAAGAGTCTGGTAATTCAGTTTCGCATATATGGAAGACTAAGAAGTCTAATAGCCCCGAAGTATTCTACAACGATCTCTTTACAACCAACGTGACTCCTAATACCCTCAAAAACTTTTCTCTTTTTACTATCACGCGCATGAGGATTCCATTACCACCTTTACGTGATTATTAATTCTGCTACTACTATAATCAGATACACCAATGCGGTTAATCCAATCTTAACCAATCAAGGTAAGTGTCGTTACATATTGTTGATGGAATTGTCATATTCTTTGTACAGGAAGAACCCTTCTAGAGTGTTAGTTTCAGACTTAACAGCGACAATTATTGCAAAACCACTGTATGTCTACAGTTACCATTAGCTGCTAATTTCATTATGGGTGCAAATGTTGTACCATTGTCTGTACTGATTGCAGCTACCGGTTCGTTACTGGTTGCATTTCGTTCCCACCATGTAACAATTACGATGTCATTATCTGCAGCTATTTGTAAATTTTGTGATTCTGCATCGGTACTGTTGCTTAGATTGATCTTGTCTGTGAATGTAACACCACCGTCTGTAGAAGCTCTGAACATCACTTCATAATTACCCGTTTTGTTAGTTGGCCATGCTAAGTAAATATTATCGTCTGATATGGCAATTGGTACCAAAAGTACTGGTGTTAGTGCTGTTGTTATGCTAGCGGCTTCGGTTGACTACAATGGTAACGAGGCCGGAGCAGCTGTTATTCCAAGAACCATTATTATAATGGCGCTTGCACTAAAATATTCATTCATAACGCTTTCACATGATTCGTAATATTTAAGCTATCGTGTGTGTTGGATGTGAACACTATATCCAAGTTTCATCATCTAATCTCATTATTTCTAACTCTGATAAGCAGCTAACGGCATTTTCGTAGCTATCTCATTGTCAAACATTCTTCTTCAGACCAAACTTGCTTGATTGGCATGATCTTTTTCGTGCCCTGCTCATCCCACCAGCCAACGATACCACTGCATTTGCGACAGCAAAGCTCAATTCTAGATTTATTAACCATGAATTCGAGCAAGCTAAAATCGAATATCTGATGATTGCAGATACATTCTTTAGTACGCCGCATCTTTTACTTATCGAAAGCATAGAATATTACTGGATAGTTTCATTGGGCTATCTAAAAAGTACTTGAATTATTACCTGTCGAATTGATTAGTTTTCAAATTATCATTTGAACAAGATTATTCTGCCGATCATCTGTAAGCTAAAGAAATTCTATTGCTGATGAACTAGATAATGTTATGTTTAATCGCGCAGTACTTATGATAATAATGTCTTGGACGACCGCTACTCAGAATTGCATGATCTCGCGTGATTCGCCCGCGACAAGAGATACAAAGTCCATTTTGTTTAATTTCAATTATTCTAAGTATACGATTTATTTTATCATTTGGATTTATGATTAATGGACGAACCAGATAAATAGATACTAGAACAGAATCTATTGAGATTTATTATATGTTAAAGTAGATATAATACGCAATATATTTTGAGTAATTCCTGATTCATTAGTTGAATACATGAATACATGAATACACAGTACAATGTGGTGTTACTGGCTAATCAATTTGGTTATTCAAATAGGCTGTGGACACATTAGTTGATTGTTTGAGAAGTGGCCCAAAAGTCTTCCAAAAATCTTCATCGCTAACACTAATCACAGGAGCGTCGCTTGTCTTTGTATCATTTGGTTCCAGCCACGTCACAATTATTTTTTGTTTGTCTGAGTTTGTAGAATTGCTTTGAGCTGTCACAACTATAGTTTCATTAACAGCAAAACCGATCACAGCTACGGCTATGAGTATAATAATGTGTTTGTTCATGCTACAATTATTTGATGTCATATTCAACATGGTATTTAGAGTCTACATCAGAAAGAAATTGCAAATTCGTCACTTTATCCATGGTTATTATTTAATTGGTAAACGTAATTGTTATTAACTTCATTACTGGCGCCGCAACCATACAAATTTTGGTCGTATTATTGTGGATTGCTAAAATCTAATGTGTGCCACAATTTAATGTACGATTCAAATAGAAGTTATATAACATAATGATATATATTTTCAAGAACAAGTTTTACGATGAGAAATAGCAAATCAAAGAATATCAATGATTCTTTGGGAAGTTATTATGCGTCTAACAGAGCTTCTGCGGTTATAAATTATAATAAAGATAATAAAAGTACTATACAAGACCGAGAATTCGGAAAAGTATTTGCAGAATATAAAGATAATTTGATTATAATAGATGGTAAAAATAAAAAAGAACATGAATATTTAATCCCCAAGACAAAAGTAAATCGTTATGGTGATAATGAAGTTTATTTCAATCTATCAGAAAAGTCTTTGAAAGAATTTGAGATTTAATTAATCTAAGTCGCTGAATTCCTAATAATAGTAACAATATTTTTGTGTATGGCATAGTCCAACTATGTTATTTATCAATCCATTGACTTTTCTGTGTAGTTTACAATGTAATTGTTCTGTCAGAGATACGTATCTTCAGTTCTTGTTTGATATCAACTGCTTAGTATTTCAGTCTGGTTTCTTTCTTGCATTACATTCTGTGCAGCTTCAACGATTAATTTTCCAACATATGGATCTATATTCAACATTTCTGATATGTCTTGATAATCTAGTCTGACTATCAATTCAATTGTAAAACCAGCATTTGTTAATAACTGTTTTAAACCCTCTGCAATATCTAACACTTGAACCCTATCGTTGACTGTAGAATAGACGTACCGTCTCATTGAATATATAAGATGGATCTAATAATTAATTTGCTACTATATAGTTCATAAAGACTATATGGATATTGTTATGATATAGATTACATAGCATTTACATAGCATCTCTTAAAAGAGCTTTATAGAAAATGATATAATAGCTATCTTGGCTATTTTCAAAACAAGCATCTCTTAAAAGAGCTTTATAGAAAATGATATAATAGCTATCTTGGCTATTTTCAAAACAAATGAGATAGCAAAAGAAATGTATGAAGAATCAACTGTGATAAGCATACTTCTAACCTAGACGTCTCCAGCCTAGAAACCAATTAATATTGTCTTTATAATACAATGAATGCTTTATCTCTTACAGCGGCCACATATGTCTACTACGTTACTATAGTTTAGCTATATTAGATACGAATCAAATAACACTCGCTATGGAAATAGAAATTGAATTCACTACTGAATTGACTGATGTGTCTGAGATCCTGCAAAAAGTTACACAGGTAGTTAATTCTGCAAAAGAACAGGGATTTAACATCAAAGAATTAGAGATTGAATCAGATGATGATGATAATGATGATGATGATTAACTCTTCTACAACCATACAATATAATGAGACCTTATATAGAAATGCAAAAATCTTGGAGTAAACTACTCATATAACTTTGTTCCTGAATACATAAAGGATCTGATAGCTGATAGCGCGACTATGGGTTCAACTGTCTGCGTAAGATGCGGCGCAACTCTTATACCCCATTCGTACTGTGATGTATGCAATGATGTGTTATGCTTCACATGTTCATCGTGTTCTATGAATACAGTTGAAAGAATTCATGCTTATTGTCATAATGCTTCGACTCTAAGTTATGATAATATATATTTACAAGACAAACAAAAACTAATAGAAGAGCCAATGTCTTCCCTATTAGTTATAAACAATAATTATATCAATACCCACTATTACATGCAAAACCAGTAATCTGTGTAATCTAATCAGTATACCATCCGGTAATCTGTGTAAATTGCTTTCCATAAACACGCAGAATCTGAGAAACAGTCAGTCCTGGTTGTTGTAAGTTAATCAGTTTTTCTCCAAAGCAGCTAATTGGATACAAATCTTATTTTGATTAATTCAGATTTATATCATATTTTTTCAATAATTAACCAGGTGCAAAATGCTGCCGCTATTTTATAGCTGTCAGAATATGAACTTCTACTATGCTATATTATACAATTTGATCTAGTTATTACGGGGATAGATAGTAATTGGTCACTAGGGACACTAGGGACATTTTGTAACCCACCTCATTTGAGATAATATTTATTCTTCATCTGAATTAGAATCGTCATCAGAAGAGTCATCTTCTGGGTCTTCTTCATTGTTCTCTGTCAAAACTGGTGGCGATGGCAGAGGTGGTGGTAGCGTCGGTGACGGTGGCAGCGAAGTCTCATTTAATGTCGGTACTGGCAGGGAAGTAGGTAATATTGCTTCAAGATCAAGATCCGTCCTAACATCATTAGAGTATTTTTCAAACTTTTCAGCATTGGTGAGTGTTACAATAGTTGATATGTTCTGTATTTTAGGATCAGTTAATGTGCTTGTCATCTGTATTGTACCCTCTGTATTGTTTAGGATAATCCCATTTGGAAATGATGATAATTTTATCAATGAACCATTTAGGCGATCGTAAATACCCATAACTGCATTTAATCTCTCGCCTACAAGTAATTCATTTCCCAAGCTGTAATTTAATATCAGTTTTACTTGATTTCCCTCCGAATTAACTAGAGGGAGAGCAGTGGCTTGCGCTATAGAAATTGTACCCTGCTGTGGTTGGGCAAGCAGTTCTACTTCTGAAGAGGATGAGAGATAAATAAATGCCAATAAACTAGTTAATGCCAGAAAACCTGCGATAACCGTCCTCCTATTCACAAATTTATTCATCTTATATTATTGATATATTCTAATGACGATATAAACAGAAGCTAACCAATAATCCATTTATGTAGGTTATAGATTGTTGACAAGTGTATAGACATCAATTATGCACTCGAGTCGTGTCTGCAGTGCTTATGATAATAATGTCTTGGTTTTCCCGTACTTACGACAGCATGATCACGTGTTATACGCCCACGGCATGATACACATAGCCCATCTTGTTTAGCTTCAAGTACACAATAAAATTTAGGCTATAGAGACTTTCTTCTAGCCGGTATGCCGTAAAAATGTTATATATCATAAAGTTAATTGCCAATTCGATGAAAAGTCAAATATTTGTAGCCATTGGCGTCGCAATCGTTGCGTCGGTATTGGTGACTGGACTAGCATCCACTATTTATGCACAGTCGAATATGACGGGTGGAAACATGACGGGTGGAAACATGACGGGTGGAAACATGAGTATGCCGGCTGCTGGAACCACAGGTGACGGTGGAAGCGACGACGGTGATGATGGTGATGGAAGCGACGACGGTGACGGAGAAGACGGCAGTGACGGAGAAGACGATTCGAACTAGTTAGACCTGAAAAGATACAATCCATTTTATTTTATTTTTCTGCTCTCCTCATTCAATAACTTAAATCATTTTTTATAATATGTTGTGTAAACATGGTCAGGCAGTTGTTCTAGCACCTGCAGACGACTGTCCTCAGTAAACATCGTCTAGACATACACAATGGTGTAGGCAGCCAGGTTCATAGCTTAATTCTCCTGGTTGTCTTCCACCCTATTATCTATATACGCAATATTGGTAGCGATATATATATCGCTACGTTCTTCATATTCCTTGAGCTCGTCTTGTGCCTTCTGAATGAATTTGGATATGTTTTCAGGTAAAGGCTTCTTTTCACTTGCAAGTTGCTTCAGGTTTGTTTCTTGTTCTTGTTCTGATATACTCTCGGCATTGTTCTCTTCTGGAGAATCACGAGTCCTATAATGCATGGACTTCTATTTGCCTCCAGACCACTGGTTGTAGTTATGATTGATCTTCTGTTCAAGAGCAAGCGCTAGGGTAGTCCTGGGATATTCTTGCCTTTCCAACCTTATTCTTGCCTTATGATCTTTCATTGTTTTGGTGTAGATGCGAATTATTGCATCTTGTGCAATCCCCCAAGTTGCAGAGAATCTTTCACCAGTATATTCTACAGAAGCATCAGCACCAAAATGCCACATAGTCACAGTCCATCCCGAAAATGGAAGAATTATGTTATTGTAACTGCGTCGACCAAGTGAATAACTATCAAAGTTTACATTCGCATCGATCACATCAAAATCATGGGATTTGCGGCATCCTTCAACTAGTCTAGATATTCTTTCTTCAACGATGGATAATGCATTCGTCAACCGAATGATGCCTTTGAAATCAAGTGATATTGGATTAAGCGAACACCCTATCATGATGCTTACAGTATCAGTCCTATGAATAGTTGCTTTGACCAGTAGATCTCTTATCTTCCAAGCTGGCAACAATATGTCCTTGCTTCTAGAATTTATTGTATAGTTGGAATCAAAGCTCCTTTTGGAAATAGACGAATATATGATAGCATAGCTTTGTGGACTTGCAAATCTCAAGTGGATGTCATGGACCGAGCTCTGGTCTAATGGAAGATCCTTGAGAATCCTGTATAATGGATTAGATGAAATAAATACGGGCGATGGTTCTGCTGGCGATACTGATATAGGAGAGCCAGCTACCACCGTATGGTTACTTGTCATTGTAATTCTGCTAGCTTTATCAAATTTTACTCCCCTTAAAGTGTAGAATGTAATGCTAGACTTATACGAAACTTCAACTAGTCCTTCTTTCATTAAACTCGAAACATTATTTCGAAAAGTACCATGTGTCATCTTAAACTCACGTCCTTCAACTTCAAATTTCATGAAGTCAAGATACGAGAATGGTCTTTGTTCCTCATGAACTAAGTGATGGATGTGTATTATCATTGCGTCTGTCAGATCGCTCAAAGCTGTATCAGAATTTCAAAATTTCCAATATGGATGCATAGTAACCTGTCATTGTCACTGGGGTGTCATTATCCATTTGATTGAGAAAATCCTCTGCCTAATCCTATACTGGTTAAGTTTAACCTCTCTATCCAATAATTTATCAATTTCATATCACTTGAATAGGACAATATCAAGCAAGAAAAATTGATAGCTTTCTCATTCAATTCGTTGGGAAAGATCTCTAATCTTCTGGGATATTCTGAATCGTCTTTTATCCTTTTGTGCCTCTCAGCAACAGCAATCAGCGTAGACACTATATTTTCTACAATTTTAGAAGGCTCATTTAAGTAGCGCCATATTTCTTGGGAATTCGTATCACTAACTATTGGTTGGCCGTTTTCATCCGCGGTCACAATTATTATTCCACTGTGCATACTGGAAAGGTATATTACATTTTCAAGACTTGTATCTGAAGACACAAAACTTCCTATCACAACATTTGGCGCACCATAATTTTTTAGTAAAGGAAAAGCTAAATCTTTGAGTAGATCTACGATCCTAGCTAATTCATCATACGTATTTTCCTTTATTTGCATCTGATTTATGCCTGCCAAAAAGCCTTCGGAGAAGTTCAATAATGATGTCCCTATACCAGCATAATGTGCTCGTTTAATAGTCGATTGATTTAATGGCAAGGTTTCTGG
This sequence comes from Nitrososphaerales archaeon TH5896, assembly GCA_014523625.1. GTDB lineage: Archaea > Thermoproteota > Nitrososphaeria > Nitrososphaerales > Nitrososphaeraceae > TH5896. The sequence goes on along the minus strand of JAATVP010000071.1, from coordinate 679 downwards.
CTGAACATATCCTTTGCATGTATGAAGATTATGTTCTTGATTGCCGAATTCATCTTCCATTTCTATACCTGATGCATTACCACTCATTTCGTCCCCCTCTTTGAAATTTGTTTGGACGTTTCATTTCTAAACGTATTATCAATACATGATATGCCCGCGTTCGATTTCTCGAGTTTATGGCAACTACACGAACATCGAATTACATAATCTCCAGTTACAGTATCAATATAAGTTCCAGAACACTGCTCATGTAAGGATAGGCATTCACTTATTTTAGCTATCATAATTTTTGAATTACGTTTCTGTTCTTCAATATTAGAAAGTGGGGCCCCTTCTGTTTGAATATTCATTTTACTCATCACCATATAACATTGAGTTTATGTTTTAACTCCCCCTCTGGGTGAAATCTTTTGAAGGTCTTCTCTAAACTCTTGGTGATCCAAGGGGTTACCCTGATTTCCCAGGTTTTGATATTATATAGAGTACCAAGAGGATTTTTAGGTTATTTTGCATTTCAATGATTAATACTTAAAAATATGATATCGATTATTTATTCGTACCAAATACTCCTTTCCGAGACTTTCGTTACCCGTATCAAGAAATTTTCTTTTAAGTAATCCTTAGGTTCTATGTTAGATTATTCAAGTACTTGAAGAACTGGACAAGAGTTTCTAAACGT
>JAATVP010000070.1 GCA_014523625.1 Nitrososphaerales archaeon TH5896 | reverse complement strand
TGCTTCTTTTGGATGCTATCTAAATATGATCATCAAATTCCATGTAATGTATAATGTGTGTATTCCAACTTGTTCAATTTATTGGTATTAATTAGAAGTTCTCAGAATGAGGTCGTTACATATATACCTAATAAACATGTCTTAACATTCAATTTCAGTACTTCTGTATTACTATTTCCTTGCTTCAAATGAAGGGATGATCATGCTCCGAAATCCCTTTTATTCTATTGCATAAGAGTCATTATTAGGTCATTATTAGTTTGTCGTAAACTGACATGGTCAGGCAGTTACAATCAATCGAGACAAACTCTTGGTCGTCATATCCATCTCTTGTTATAAATTTGGTATCTAATTTTAGTAAATATAATAAATATAATAAATACTTAGATCAGTTCTTGCAACCAATAACGAGAATGTAGCTACACTGAATTATTCATTTCTTTAGCTGCGGCCGGCGGCTCACTATTATGATGCATTTTTCTCTTTTTTCTTGTAATTACATCATATGGAACTACTAATAATATTGCTATGATTGCTATCGTCAATTATATGAAATCTTTAGTTTCGTTCGTAAGTAGATATGTTAATCAGGTGCAATTATGTAACTTTAGAAATATGTCTCAGTCAACATTATTACGTTGGACCCTCCATCTCACATAATAAAATTATGTATAGTTACAATTTTCTCTAAAAAAAACATATAAGATATATAGTTATCATTTATTATTGCTTCTTGCACTATTAATCTCAATGAATAGTAGTTCGATAAAGCCCTGCAGAGGGATAGAAGGCATATCCATCAATCACCGCAATTATGCTAGACAATGGTCAATTGTAGGCGCTTTTGTTATTATCATTTCTTTACTTACTATCTCGTTTTCAGTGTTCTCAGGAGCTGATCTACAATCGATCGCTGTAGGTGCTGCAGTAGACATCGACACTTCTGGAGATGGCAGAGCAGCTGCTTTTGATGGTGAAGAAGGAATTGCAACAGATGGTGATAGCTTCTGCAGCATTACAAATGATATTGCAGGAGGAAAGTTTTCATCATTATTTGAAGGAATAGTGGGAGACTGTGATAATAATTCACAATCATTAAGCCAATTTCTGGTGGAGTATTCATATACAAAGAATCCTGTAAAGATAGGAGAAAAGACCTATCTTACAATAACTGTTAAGGATAAAGAAACTGGAAACCCAATCTCAAATGCATTTGTAACCCTGGATGTAGAACCTCCTACCGCTTTCTCTGTAGACAGCTCCATCGATGGTGCAGCAGTCGCAGCAGCTGGTATTCCCTCTAGTCCGGAAGTACAGAATGACAAAACAACCCAGACTATGTATACAGATAATAGTGGACACGCAACATTTACTTTACAGATAGGACCAAAATCAGACGTAGGTAATTATGATACCCAGCTTGAGGTTAAGAAAGACAGCTATCAATCTAGCTTCCAACAAACAGATCTTCGTGTAGTATAGAGTATCTTCCCCCACTTTATTATAAATACTGCCAATTCGTCCGATCATTGACTCCAAAATAAATGAGCGGAAAAAATAGTAGGTCTACCCATTTTCGAGTCTTATCCAAATCTAATTCTAAGAGAAATATGACACTTAGATCGGCACAAGATATAATGTCAGAACAAGTTTGGCTTGGCTTGGTATGGTATAAACTTATTATCATCTGGCTTTAAGATATAGAATATACCACTAAAATGAATTCCAGTTATGAGTGAGTCTGAATATCCATATCCATCTGGCTCATTCTTTTCGTTTAGCTATTATTACAATTGGCTACGAAAAACGATTATTATATGACAATCCACTTCTTGTATGAATTTGAACAAACTAGTGAATTTTGAGTAGATAACAAAGAAATTTTTCTTTTCATTAAAACACATAATAAAAAAACTATATTTGTTATTGCATTGAGATTTAATTGTAAATTTCATTTATCTCTATTCCTGTTTCTTATTGCAGCTATTTTTCATACCCAAGTCATTACTGTAGACGGATCTTCCAAAGAATCATCTACCGTTAACCGTGCGACAGATATGTCGATAGAGCTGTGTTGTACTTGGAATGAGCAAATTTCTGATGGTATATTAAAATTTAAGCTTGTTAACATGCAGGAGAATCAGAAAAATGATGTTAAAGAAGCGTTTGATAGTTGGAATAAACAGCTAACCACGCTAAGACTTGTTGAGACTTATTCGGATGATCAAAAGGCGGAGATTATAGTTGCGTTTGGGAATATCGATAGTGGAAATGCTAACCAATTAGCTAAGAACGCAGAGGCTGGACAGACTGCAGGACAGTCTGTTAATAGTCTTGATCAAAGCGGATATATCAAGAACTCAAAAATAATACTTTCAGATAAGATATTTGATAAGGAGTCAGATTCAAGCACTCTGTACACAGTTGTTTTACACGAGATTGGGCATGTATTAGGACTGGGTCATGCAAACTTCGATGATTTGATGAATCCACTGGTCCGCAATCAGAATGAAATATCTGTTTGTGATGTCAACGGAGTTTTTAAGACTAATGAACTGGTCGCAAAGAAAAATGCACCACCACCGTTATCCCTTCAACCTAGATTTGGCGAGAATAATGTCATGAACTGTTAATTGGTTATTTATGCGAAAAATGGTAGTAAGACAAGAAATTCCAAAATATATAGAATTTAGTCAACAGACGTTAGATAAATCAGGTTAGTTTATCAAAAATCAATAGCTTTAGGTCTTCAAGTCCTTCTTCCTAGCATTCTACTGGAAATAGGCAATATTCCAGTCCCGTTCTATTTTCTTTGATATACTCATCTTGAGAATCGCTGCGTTACGCAGCGGCATATATTTCGATGCTAAATATGTATCTCAATCCGAACATGATGGATACATTCGCTGTGCCAATAAAATAGAATTTTGATGAAAAGAAGCAGGCTACGTTGACTAGCAATTAAAGAATAATAGTAACAAACTTTCAAATATGTAGATCATCCTTGACAAATTTTTCGATAAATCAATTGCAACCAAATTCAACAAATGAAAACTCAATTGCATAAGATGGAATACAAGCTTGTCTATTGTTGTTTTAGGTTTGGATTTTTTTGGATATAACTATTGTAACACTGCTTATCTGAACATAGATGCAACTAATAGCAATTGATTAAGCATAAAATTACTTTACTATATGCTTCTCACGCTTTAATGAGGCGATATATTTCCTTTAACATATCTTCGTTTCCAATAGGCTTACGGATGAATAGACTCTTATCTAATGCACTATACTCTTTCATTCGGAATTCCTTATAATACAATTCGCTTGCAGTTAGAAAGCATACCTTGGCCTTCTTATCTCTTTTTCGTATTTCTGAATATAATTCAAAGCCATCCATATTTGGCATCTTGATGTCGAGGATAATCAGGTCGTAATAATCTGTTTTGAAATTTGATAACGCTTTCCTAGGATCATTAAATGTTTCAACTTCAAATCCATGGTACTCTAATGACATTCTGTAAAACAAAGTAAGATCAGATTCATCGTCTACGACCAAAATCCTTTTCCTTTTAATTTCTTCACTCATTAGCTGAAATTCATCTTCTTCCTTTCTTGATTCCATTCTTAGATGCCAATGGCAAAGTAAAACTAAAAATTGTACCTTTTCCCTCGATTACATTATTTTCAGCCCAAATTTTACCCCCATGAGATTCAATTATATTCTTGGAAATAAAAAGACCTAAACCTGTCCCTTGTTGTGATCTAGTGACAAACTTTGAAAATAGTCTTGGCATGATTTCAGGATTGATACCTTTACCAGTATCTCTCACAGTTACGATAACTTCGTTGTTCTGATCATTAGTAGCCATACTAAGTGATATATAACCGTCATTTGTAAATTGAATAGAGTTACTTAAGAGATTTGAAATAACCTGGTTTATTCTTTCCCTATCTGCTTCCACAATTATAGCATGACTAATATTGAAATTATCATTATAGATTAATTCAACTCTATCATTAGTAGTATCTTTAATCCGCTCTTTGTAGTCCTCAATAATAGTAGGTATTAAATCGCGAATGTCAAATCGTTCCTTCTCTAGTCTTAATGTCTGACTTTCAATCCTTGTCGCATCTAAGATATGAGCAGAAAGTCGTTGCAATCTTATGGCATTCCTGCTTATCACTTCTATTACCTGATCCGTCTTTTCTGGATAGTATTTCAATAGAGCACTCATACCAAGAATAGCTTGTATTGGTGTTTTTAACTCATGAGCTGCAATACTAATAAACTCTTTTTGCATTGTATCTGCTTTCTTTAACTCTTCAACCAGGATGCGTTCATTCCAAAGTAATTCAAAAACCGACTCGAAAGAGTCCACGGTTGTTCTTCTATTGGAATATACGACTAGCCCAATTGCGTCCGAGAATTTATCAGCTTTTGGTTTCTTGAGCTCTGCTCTGAGAAACTTCTCATGATCTATAATGTACATGCCATATGGCGAGATATTACCATCAAGCATTCTAATATCGGGTGCATTCTCTAATATTTTTCTCTGAATCTCTGAATTCTCATCAGACAATGGAGAGATAATCTTTACCTCCGCTCCATTTCTAGACGCTCTCAATAAAGAATCGATTATCCCAAGTCTGTCAATCCTAACTAAAGCCTTGTCATTAGGAAGAAAGATTAAGGCTTTCCTCCTTACAGACTTTGTCATGTCAATAAGGATCTGACTTGCTTTTTCGTTATCAGTAATGACATTGTAAAATTCGGCTTCAACTCCTTCTTCGATCTCGTGTATTCTTTCTGTTGCTTCAATTCCATTCTCCCATAATCGTTGAAAAACAGAAGAAAAATGCTTTAGATATTGGGATTCGTTGCTTAACAGAAGGCTTTGAACAACTTTTCCATTCTCCATTTTCTCTATTGTTACTGCTATTTTTTTATCTGAAACACCAAAACTCATTGGGGGTAGATTTCCTACGTGTCTAATCTTGATCCCGCTCTTTAGATATAATTTAATAAGATCGAGATTGTTGTTATCTATACTTGTAATGTATCTAAGACCTTTATGTTCCCCTCGCCTTTGTTTGTCTAGAAGTTTTTTCTTTATGTCAAAAAAGTATTTGTGACTATATTGCATTCCACCCGAGGTCAGACATGTATCAAGTTGATTTGAGCTAGCAGTGAGAGAATAAATCTCTCTTATAATCTCATCTGAGTTATCTATAATTACTGTTTCATAATGTACAACTCCTTCTTCGATCTCTCGTATCCGCTGCTCTGCGGGGATCGTTTTACTCCGTAAGGTTTCAAAAACGTACTTTTGATGCTCGATCAACTCTTTTACATTACTATAGATGATCTGAGCAGCTGGCTCTCCAGCTTCATGAATAGTGGCGGGAGCAAGGTATCCAGTTTCACTAATGTAAAAGTTACCCTTAATTCCTTCTAGATGTCGAAGCTCATCAACCATAGACATCAACTGCTTGAAATAAGAGATGTTATCTTTATTAATTTCAGTAGCGTATCTAAGCCTGACTCCTCTTTTTCTAGCATCAAGGAATGCTCTCCTCAATATTATGATGTCAATTGCTAGTGAAGGGCGAGTATAATCAACACAAGCATCGATTTTGCCCTTAGTATGGTACAAGAACTGTAATACTGTGTTCATTACCGTATCAATCCCGTAGAAAATCTCAGAACTCTCCTTAATCATATTACCGTGATCCTTGTGAGAACTGGAAAGTGCCAATCTCTAGATTATATATGTCATTTTGCCTATATAAGGAGATTTGTCTCTTTAAGGCCCTGAATTAAGCAGAGATCTATCATACTGCACAATAATGAACCTCTTTTCTATCTGAATCTCTAGCTGAGTATATAAAAAAATTTGAGCTGGTCAAATAATCAAACGGTTATATAACCCATTGATTATACTAGTGACGTGAGCAACCGAATTGGAACATTAAAAATTGAAGGCAGTTATGCAACCCATCGGTACCAGTGGCGACTTCCTCATGATCCTGAAGTAGTATGGAAGGCCATCACGGATCCAGAACAAGTTAGCGCATGGTTCAGCACAACAGCAAAGATAGATCCGCGCCTCGGCGGTACCATAGAATACATCAGCATGCCTGTCGGCTTTCGCAGGACAGGCCGCATATTAGCATGGAACCCACCGCGCATCTTTGAACATGAGTGGTACATTGATCCTCATCCACAGCTCCCAAATGGAGAATGCGAATCTATGATACGGTGGGAACTCGTAGAGGATACTGATCACACGATCCTTACCTTGACTTACAGCCGTCTTACAAAGGCTAACGGCCTGCGCTTTGCGACCGCTTGGCACGCCTTCTTAGACCGCTTGGCCGCCCAACTTGACAACGAAAAGCTGCCAGACCTAATGGAACGGATCGCTGCAATCAAGGGGCTTTACCCTACGCAATAACAATGTGAATTAGCGTGGATGTGAAGTGAGATATGCAATCGACAATCAATATCCTAGGCGTTGCCGGCAGCATGCGTGCCGACTCGTATAGCACCAAGGCTCTAAAGATAGTGTTAGAATTCGCCAAAAAGTACGGCACAGAGATACGCTTGCTAGACCTTAGCAAAACAGTGCTGACGTTGCGCGACCCAAGTATGCCGGTGTCATGGCAAGTGGAAGAGGTGGCCAAGATTGTAGTAGGGGCCGACGCGTTCATACTTGCCTCCCCAGACTACCATGGTTCGATGTCCGGCACACTCAAGAACTTTCTTGACCACTTTTTCAAAGAGTTTGGTGGCAAGCTCTTTGGCTTTATCGTTGCATCACACGAAAAAGGGCTGACCGCTATGGACCAGATGCGCACCGTTATGCGTCAGTGCTACGCATGGAGCATGCCCTACGGCATGTCTGTAAACGGCGAGCAGGATTTTGCGAACGGCCAACTCATAAACACAGAAGTGTACATGCGTCTAGAAATGTTGGCACGCGATCTCGTGGTATATAGTAGGCTGATAAGAGAGCAGTTTGCTCGTGATCTAGAGTCAAGCGAGCCATCTACGTTTGCGGCCCATTACAGGACTTTACTTAAACCCGTATGATATATAACCAAACAGTTATATCACTTAGTGGCTATATAAAAAGCGTGGACACGTTTTCAGCTGTGGCCGATCCGACGCGCAGGGCAATGCTGGACATGCTTGCGCTGCGCGAGCACTCGGCAGGTGACATTGTCAGTACATTTTCGCAGATCAGCCAGCCTGCAGTATCAAAACACCTTAGAATACTTAGAGATGCCGGCCTTGTGAGCGTTCAGATTCATGCCCAGCAGAGGATATACAGCCTCCAGCCAAAGGCTCTGGCAGAACTAGATGCCTGGATAGCCAAGTACAAGGTGTTCTGGTCGGACAGCCTTGATGCACTTGAGCAGCACTTGTCCAAAAACAAAGAAGCAAAAAAGGAATGAATGCAATGAGCCAAAGAGGAGAAGTAATAATCGAAGGGAGATATGCGACTCTCAAATATGAGCGACGACTTGCACATCCCCGCGAAGTAGTCTGGAAGGCAATAACGGATCCAAGAGAGCTGGCATTGTGGTTTAATAACAAGGCAGTCATAAACGGGCGCAACGGCGGGACTATTGATTTTGTAACTGGTCCCGCAGGATTCCATACTACAGGTCGCATTTTAGTTTGGGACCCCCCTCGCGTGTTTGAGCATGAATGGCATACCGCTCCTCACCCATAACTCCCAAAAGGCGAAGCTGAAGCTGTCATCCGTTGGGAACTTGTACGGGATGGCGATTCTACCACCATCCTTACCTTGACTTTCAGCCGTCTGACCAAGCCGACCGCTCTTGGGTTTGCTCCCGGAATGCATGCATTTCTTGATCGCCTTGAAGCCCACATTGAAGGAGACTCTTTGCCAGATTGGATGTTGCGATATGATGCAGTCAAGTCGTTCTATCCTTCCTAGCATGCAGAATGACTTTATCACGGTATCAGCTGGTTTTCTTCTTCACCCATCAGGACATGATATTCATTCCGATTCTTCTAGGATGTGGATTCTGTAATTGTTCATATCGTTGTATGATCACTCTTAATAATGTCAAAAATATTAACACAATATTTCCCAATTCTTGACTATTTCAAGAGATGTTTCATAGAGAAGTATATGCAGTTCTCTGCCTTGCATGTTCCTATATATTAGAACCTCTATATTTTTAAATTATCTATTCCAAACCAGGCACATAACTAGGGAACTTGAATCACTTGTCTCAATAGGCACCAATTCCAATCTTAAAAACTCTGGAATATTCGAAAACAAGATTTTATCTAAATGCACAGTATTATATCATTAAATACTTCTATCGATCTCGAACATGGTCATTTATAAGTGCAAGGGATCAACAGTTTCAGGTTTTCTAAGGCGGTCTTGAAACGTTAGTGCATCTTGTCATAATCTTTTCAAATGGTTTATCACTATTGCTACGAGAAAATCTGCACAAAAGTAGGATTACATCCTTTTCATAATGATCTGAAGGATTGATCTCTGTTTGCACGGATCCGATGTAGTCAGCTATAGCTGCGGCATTCTTTTTTTGATACTCTTTGCAGAATTTTCTTACAGATTGGTTTTAGACCTGAAGTGCCATTTTCGATTTTTTCCGTCAAATAGAAGACTATCTTCATAAACAGAAGCAATATTCACATAATTTAAAGAATACCAGTCACATACAAGCACACATTATTTATACGCTTACGTTCCAATAATATCAAGTATGCTTTGAATTATTTGGGCATGATCTTTTTCTTTCTTTTCGATTGAAACTCTCAGTATATGATTGTCATCCAAAGGAAATGATGCGAGTTTTATCTTCTCCCTCTCGGTAAAACTATAAATCGCTTTACCGAATATGACATCAAAATCTTTTCGCATTTCAGTCATTAGAGCAAACTGAACGTAAAGTTTCGAAGAATCCTCCCTGTCTTCTAATGATTCTATATCTGGCCTCATTCCTCCAGCTACCAATCTGCCCATCTTAGTAATTATGCCAGCAAAGCGTATATGCTGATTAATCGAGTATATCTTTTCACATATTTCTTGTAGCTGTCTATCGGACATAAGTTATGATCGTTAGGTATAATGTATACCTGTTAATAAGGTACATTTCTCATTACACGACAAATGTGTGTAATGTTGGTTCGAAGATTCGGCATTTTGTCTTCCTTTCTGTCATTTACAAACTTCAAGATAGGCGTCTTCAAATCAAAATCCATTTAAACAATCAATCTTCCTATACCGCTCATTTAAGGAGTATTTCCCATGTCTAGAAACGATATAAACTAGTTCTATCTAGTTCAGATTGTGGTGATCATTCCTAGACTTCCATCCATTCTGTCAATCCATTATCTCCAGTCTAACTCAATAACAGCCAATATCTTAAGTCAGCGCCTGAGCGAGTGAAATGATCATAGAACTTCCACCAAGTAGATCGACTTTGATATTTCTCCTTTTTTCTACTAATCTTATATAGATTAGAATGATCAGATCAGCTCTGGTTTAATGGAATATACTGAAAGCCCTTGCTAGAAACATAGATGATTGACATTTTAGTTCCTATTGAGAGTAGTGGTATATAGGTCTAATTTTCAAATTGAAAGTTATTCAACATGAGTGGAAAACGTTACTGATTCAGGAGCTATTGGATTAAAAAGGATTCCATATACAGGTATTTTTATCGTATATTCTCCTTCAGCAGGAAAGGTAAAAGGTATAGTTACTATACTTTCTGCAGTATGCACTGGTATTCCAGGCTGACCCGTTTGATTAGAAGCCTGAAATATTGTCTTATTAGTGGTGGATTCATTAATTATCATGTCATAGTCTATATGCGGTTGTATCTCCTCAGTATTAGGTTTGAAAAATGAGACTTTCAACTGAGTCTGTTCATTAGATTTGATAGGATTTGGGGACGGTTCAAGTTTTACAGTTATACTTCCACCATCGGTGAGTTTTGTCAATGATGATGCAGAATTAGAGGTGTTTTGTGCAAGAACCGCATTACTGACAACATCAATTGTCGGTGACGTAAATAATATGGTCACGATAATTACAATAAGCATAGCTGCAATAGAAAGGATTTTCATTATTATGACATGATTCGATTATATACAATATAAGGTACACATGAATACCAGTTTATATCATAATTATATCACTAGCGATAATTGGCAGCAAACCTATCTTAACTAACTAGCTAAGATCCATAACTTTCTCTTATAGATTATTTAAGAGAATAAATAAGTATATGCAGTAAAGTTGAGCGCTTTGGTAGGTGTTTTGATTGTTTAGGATGGAAGTGTAATCATCAAAAAAATGAGATGTATAATTCCTCATAAGGCCCGTTAATAAGAAAAACCGCGCAAGGAACTCATCTTCACTATTGAATCCAGTTCGCTAGGTGGTATCGTGAAAGCTCGTGTTCTATTAAATAAAATATCTTGAATTGATCCACAGAAGATCGCGGATCACTATATTAAAATTCGACAGTCCACTTCTGACACAACTGGGGTCTCAGAATGGAATTAAAGTAATATGTAAAATCATTAGTATGCATTCGGATTAGCCTAGATAATTTTGAATAAACCTGTTCTTTTCTACTTCTATTAATTATCTAACAATTTACTGATTCGTTTGAAATGTATGAATTTTAGGATTTATGAATATCCTGATGTAAATCCTGAAACCCGCCTAGCAGCTCGGATGTATCTTGCGGAATTATATTTTGACTTAGGAACTTATACCAAGGTTATCAGTCTATTAGAGACCTATTTTGAGCTAGAGACATTTACGAATCATCCCATCTATGATATTCTTCACCGATTAATTTTTATCATAGCTCTCTTTCAACGACAATTAAGGAGGGCATCTATTCAAATAAGAAAATTGGAAGAAAAAATCAATCTACGAAATTTAATTGGATTATATGACACAATTCAATCTCTGAAGTCAATAATCTTCGTGAATAATTAATATACAAATAATATTACATAGGTTATTAGATTACTTAGATGCCTATAAGATTCTTTTAAACACAAAATTTCATTCTAGAGCTTTTCGGTTGCCCTTAAGTTACCCTGGTAATTAGAGATCTCTTGAAGGAGATATGGCTTCAGTTAACTTTGTTATTAATCTAATTTGTATTACCATTTGATATAATAGTAACGACTATTAACATATACGATTCATTAATGCTAGACATAGGCTCTACAGCTAATTCACATTTATTCAACAACAGCAAAAATCAATGGAATTCCGAAAGCATTCTTGAATGGATCTCGAAGAAAACCCTGTCCAATCACGATGCAAAGATATTAGCTATATGCGATTTCGATGCATATTCAAATGGTTTGAATTTCGTATTTGGAGAAGCACAGATGGGGGGGGAAGAGTGGGAGCAATATATCTATCAAGACTGAGACAAGAGTTCTACGGTCATATATCAGACCCAGGTTTGTTTCAGCAAAGGATAACTAAAGAAACGGTTCATGAATTAGGTCATTTGTTTAGGCTAACACATTGTGAAAGAAGAAACTGTGTAATGCATTTTAGTAATTCCTTGAAAGATACAGATTACAAAGACTATAACTTTTGTGATAGATGCATTGCCATATTAGAAAAATTCTATAAGTAGAATAACGGATTTCAAAATATGGAGAATAATCCAAATTTCCAGCCTCAGAACAGTATCGATCAAATTAAGCTTCAAAATTTTATGCAAAATGTATTGTCAGATCTAGGTGGTGCATACAGTGCAGTTCTGGTATACATAGGCGATAAACTTGGATTATACAAGGCTATGAAAGATGCAGGAAGACCAATTACCTCGCAGGAACTAGCTGATATGACTGGAACTTCAGAACGTAACATAAGAGAATGGTTAGCTAATCAAGCAGCCGGTGGTTACATTATGTATGATACGGAAACTCAAAGGTATTGGTTACCTGCAGAAAATGCATTAGTTCTGGTAGATGAGAATAGTCTTGTATATTCAATCGGCGTCTTTCAAGCAACGATGTCATACTTTAAAGATGCTTCAAAGATTATGGAGGCATTTAGAACAGGAAGGGGTTTATCATGGGGTGCGCACGATTCCGATCTGTTCGTAGGAACGGAAAGGTTTTTTAAAACGGGCTATATCGCAAATCTAGTAAGCTCAAGGATACCATCACTCAATGACGGTAGAGTAGAAGAATAACTAAAGAACGAAAAATCAGTCGTAGCAGATATAGGATGCGGACATGGTGTTTCAACTACTATCATGGCCAAGGCGTATCCAAAATCCAAGTTCATAGGATTTGATAATCATCCTGCTTCCAT
>JAATVP010000004.1 GCA_014523625.1 Nitrososphaerales archaeon TH5896 | reverse complement strand
GAGCACACTCATCAAAGTTGTCTTTCCAGCACCGTTCTCTCCAAGAAGACCATGAATTTCACCTTTAAAGAGATCGAAGTGCACGTCGTTATTGGCTATAACATCATTAAATCTGCATGTTATGCCGTTCATAGAAAGCACTGGTTGGTTATCCTGCGTTCCGACCGGCAATGATTGTGAGGGGTTCGAGTTCGTAAGGGGAGGAGAACCCGAATCAGACATACTTACCTAAATACCCCCAACTTCATTTGAACTTGTAATGAATTGTATCTTGAACAAAATTAATCTTCCATGGATTGACATTTTTCCAACTTATACCTCATGGCTGGAGAATTGAAACCTCAGATAATCTACAAAGTGCTCATTTCCAACGATCCCATTCTGATCCTTTCCATGGAACAAAAATTAGGATGAGGCTTCTGTCCGTTCCGGAACTACGATCTTGCCACTTATTATATCTTGTACGATTTGGTTAAGCCTCTGTTTCACATCTGAGGGAACCTCGCTATCAAGATTATGAAATGGTGCAATGAACACAATACCGTCCCCGGAGGCACCTTTTGCAGTCTCTAATCCAGGCTTATAAAGCTGGCCACTAAAGTTACCGTTTTGCACCATTTTTATTGCCCCATCGAAGGCCTTTTCCATATCGAGGACAAAAGAGGTCAACACAGTATCTGGAGCAAGATTATGTTGATCTGCCACTACTCCCAAAGCGTATATACCCTTTTCTTTTGCTGCTTGAATTACTCCCTGTCCTGATAAGTCAGCAACGTGAAACAGGAAATCAGCACCATTATTTATCAACGAAACTCCAGCCTCCTTTCCTCGAGCAGGGTCAGTGAAAGTATCGATATATTGTCCTAACACCTTTATGTCAGGGTTTATGGACTTGGCTCCTTGTTTATAACCCTCGAATATGTTTATAATGTTAGGATAAGCCTGACCACCTACAAAGCCAATCGTGCCTGTCTTTGACATCATGGCCGCCAATGCTCCAAGGACATATGATCCCTCCTGCTGCATTGGAAAGACTGATGCTACATTACTACCGTTGGTCAGACCTGTAAAGACTACAAACTTTGTATCAGGATAGTCAGCACCAACTCTTAAAGCCGGGTCGCCCCACTCAAACCCATGAGCAATAATAAGATTATTTCCTTGATCAGCAAAATCTCTCAAGGTTGGCTCGATATCAGGAATCGCAACATTCTCGACAGTGGTCAATTCCAAACCGTATTTTTCCTTCAATGCCTGCGACGCGTTATATGCTGTAGCACCCCAGCCGCCATCACTGAATAATGCATCGGTTAATAATGCCACCTTTAATGGTGTTCCTTCCTCTTGTGCCCAGACCCGTTCCAACGTCGGGAATGAAAAACTAGACCCAGTGATCAATATTACAGCGACCATGATTCCGGCCATAGCACCTGTAATCCTGCTTACCTCAGATCTTTTGGACATCTTCAAGAATCATAGCGACTGTAGATCGTAATATAGTTTGTCTGATTTATGCTAAAGATTTATGATATATCATAAAAAAGAAAGTTTACATTGGACAGGTGCCAGATCAAAGGCCCATATTTTTCATGATAAAGCACTTACTCTTGACGATATGAGAAATTATACCTTTCGAATCTAATACTGGAGGAAAGAAAATTTAACTTCGCCTTCGTGGAGTCTAGTATCCAAGCAATGGTAAATTCTACAATAGCCACCTTTCAATTATCAGTATGAACCTAATTCCCTGAAAAGAACTTTACCACTCATAATTATTCAAGACATCTACAATATAATATAATCTATGGATGACTTCATTTATGCGCATTTAGAGCCGAATGCGCAACTATACTTAAATACCATAGCTTTGAACGCTGAACTACGAAAGTGGGCAAACCCATACCTTCGGCGGATACTTATCATAATGTTCTAGTTAAGCATAACTATTACAGGGACTCACTTGAACTTCTTAGATTGTCTGATGAGATTAAGCGATATCCTGGAATCATGGAAGCCTCTCTAGTCATGGGCACCAAAACTAACAAAGAAATCTTGATTAAATTAGGCTTCCCCACCGGCCATATAGCCAAGGCAGAAAGCTCAGATATGATAATTGCCCTTAGAGCTAAGGATGAAGCCTTGTTACTTTCAACAATCCCTAAAATCGAAGTTATTCTACGTGGTACTGGAGCTGGCGGCGAGCAAACCCAAGATCTGGACCATTCTTCGACTAATGATAGACATGATCTTGAATCGATGCTTAGTTCTGATAAGGAAATTAACATTGCGTTAATTTCTGTTCCAGGTGAGCATGTTAAAGGCTTATCATTCAAATTGATCGATGAGGGAATTCATCAACAAATTTTCAGCGATCATGTCACTATGGATGATGAACTTGAGATAAAAAGATATGCACTGAAGAATCATGTATTGATCTTGGGACCAGGGGCTGGAACGTCGATTATCAATGGAAAGGGGATTGGATTTTCAAATGCGGTTACTACCGGTCCTGTCGCGATTGTAGCAGCAGCAGGGACCGGATTACAAGAGGTTTCCACACTACTAGATCATTGTGGAATAGGGGTAAGACATGGGTTGGGAGTTGGAGGAAACGATCCTAAAGAAAAGATCGGTGGCTTGATGATGTCAGAAGCATTCAAAATGCTAGAGGAGTGTGAAGATATTGATGTGATAAATATAGTGTCAAAACCTCCGGCTGCCAGTGTTAAGCAGAATATAATTGATCATGCAGCTAAGTATGGAAGGAAAAAATACGTAATGACCTTTATCGGCAGTAACGCATCTACGGAAAAAATTAAAGTGAATAAAGTGAGAAGCAGCACCAGGAGGCTTCCCAGGCATTCAAACAAGATCACTATAGCCAATACTCTTACTTCGTCGGTTTTTGCAACAGCAAAACATATTGCTAACTTAAACAAGTCTGAGTCGTCAACCGATCCTATCTACGTCAAGATTGAGGATCTCAAAAGAATAGTCATGGCAGAACGGAAACGCCTTCGAAATGAACAAAAGTACCTAAGGGCATTGTACACCGGTGGCACCTTTGCGTATGAATCACAGGTTATTCTTAATGGCCTTGCGATAAGGCCACTCTATTCTAATGCTCCACTAAACAAGGCACAACTTCTACAAGAGGCGACGAGAAGTTTCAAGAATTCAGTTATCGATCTTGGTGAGGAAGAGTTTACTAAAGGCAGGGCACATCCAATGATAGATCCTACAATAAGAAAACTCAGAATTAATGAAGAGGCATCCTATGATGATGTTGCAGTGATAGTTCTCGATTTTGTACTTGGCTATGGTTCCAATCCTGATCCAGTTGGATCAGTTATTGACGAAATTAGAAATGCAAAGTTATTGGCCTCAGAAGCGAAGCGTCACCTTAGCGTTTTAGCTCATGTCTGTGGGACACGAAGAGACCCTCAAGGTTACGACCGATCATTGACAATATTGAAAGATGCAGGTGTTCTGGTTCTCCCTACCAATGCCTTCGCTGCAATTGCTGCTGCAGGCATAGTGGCCAAAAGACCTTTAGATTTCCGAGAGGCATATTCACTGTTTATTGGAGGAACCCATCAAGGTGAATTGACATAATGACTAACACAAAAAAGAAATTATTATTGGATTCAGATTTGAGAGTAATTAATATAGGTATGAACATCTTTTATGATGCACTAAAGGTCCAAAATGTTAAAGTCATTCAGGTAGACTGGAAACCAGGTCCCGTGCTTGATAAGCTTAGTGAAGAGATTCTATCGAAAATCATGTAATCTCATTCGAGAGTAATAATGAACGACAAATCGTTAAAAATGCTGATACATTTTGCTGTAAACGGCCAGACTGACATGGTATTCATATTCATCAAGTAGAGAAATGTCCACAACAGAGGTAAATGTGGGCATGGCCGATTTCAAATGCGAATCCGTAGGAGTGTTGCATAAATACATGCTCAAGCCTACAACCGAGAAGAATTTAGTTGGGAAGGTCATAAGCTCGTTTCCCACTAGTCTCAACATCAAAACTTCTAGAAATGAACTGTTGGTCATAAGTCTAAACAAAATACGATCTCCTATCACAATAAATCTCATGCGGGAATTTAATGACTCCAATTTTGCGGGACTTGTCGACTATGGGGATCATGTAGTTAGATTCCGAGACTCGGTCTACATTGGAGAAAGTATGAAATTGCATCTCGAGAAAAGTATTGTCTTTAGTAACTATTTTGTGAATCCTACACATGCTGGATTAATCGAATTTAGTTACGTTGCAGAAAAAATTTTGAGTTCCCTCATGGAATTAAGGAGGAGTGGATGTCTGCTGGAACCGGAGATGACAAATCAAGACCTCCTTCATCAGTTTATTGCTGAAACATCGATGAATAACATTATGAACAAAGATAATACTAAATTTGTTAGGACGTTGTCTCATTCACTGATGAAAATGTGTGGCAGGGGCCCCGGATTCACACCCTCCGGAGATGATTTCATCTGCGGTTTTAGTT